>JAWWCG010000762.1:0-2142 GCA_033720555.1 Kiloniellales bacterium
GAGCTCGTAGCCCGAGGTGCTGGCGGTCCGCGTCATGGTGGCGGCGATCGGCTTGGCCGCGACCGAGGTCAGGGTCTTCGCCAGCAAAAGCTCGACCCAGGAGAACATGAAGCAGAAAAAGGCGGCGACGCCGATGCCGGCGGTGATGGTCGGCACGAAGATGCGGAAGAAGAAGCGCCAGAAGGGATAGCCGTCGACGTAGGCGGTCTCGTCGAGCTCCTTGGGCACCGCCGACATGAAGCCCTCGAGGATCCACACCGCGAGCGGGATGTTGAACAGGCAGTGGGCGAGGGCGACGGCGATCGGCGTGTCGAACAGGCCGACCGCGGAATAGAGCTGGAAGAACGGCAGGGCGAAGACCGCCGGCGGCGCCATTCGGTTGGTCAGCAGCCAGAAGAAGAGGTGTTTGTCGCCGAGGAAGCGGTAGCGCGAGAAGGCGTAGGCGGCGGGCAGGGCGGCGCTCACCGAGATCACCGTGTTGATGACCACGTAGGTGAGCGAGTTGAAGTAGCCGTTGTACCAGGTCGGGTCGGTGAAGATCTTGACGTAGTTGGCGAAGGTGAAGTCCAGGGGCCACAGGCTGAAGGTGTTGAGGATCTCGTTGGTGGTCTTGAACGACATGTTCAAGAGCCAGTAGATCGGCAGCAGCAGGAACAGGATGTAGAAGGTCGGGGCGATCCAGCGGGTCGGCATCACGTCTTCCCCTCGCCGCGCATCATGAGGGTGTAGAAGATCCAGCTCAGCAGCAGCACGATCAGGAAGTAGATCAGCGACATGGCGGCCGCCGGGCCGAGGTCGAACTGGCCGAGCGCGATCTTGACCAGGTCGATCGACAGGAAGGTGGTGGCGTTGCCCGGCCCGCCGCCGGTCAGCACGAAGGGCTCGGTGTAGATCATGAAGCTGTCCATGAAGCGCAGCAGGATGGCGATGGTCAGCACCCGCTTCATCTTGGGCAGCTGGATGTAGCGGAAGATCGCCCAGCCCCGGGCGCCGTCGATCTTGGCCGCCTGGTAGTAGGCGTCGGGGATCGAGCAGAGCCCGGCGTAGGCGAGCAGCACGACCAGCGACGTCCAGTGCCAGACGTCCATCAGGATGGTGGTGAACCAGGCGGCGATCGGCTGCTGGGTGAAGTTGTAGTCGATCCCCAGGCCGTTGATGAGCTGGCCCAGCAGGCCGATCTCGGGCAGCGCGAAGATGTTCCACATGGCGCCGACCACGTTCCAGGGAATCAGCAGCGGCAGCGCCATCAGCACCAGGCAGACCGACACCCACGGCCCCTTGCGGGGCATGGTGAGGGCGATCGCCACGCCGAGCGGCACCTCGATCGCCAGGATGATGCCGGTGAAGGCGAGCTGGCGCAGCAGGGCGGCGTGGAAGCGCTCGGAATGCAGCACCTGCTGGTACCACTTGACGCCCTCGAAGAAGAACACGTTGTCGCCGAAGGTCTCCTGGACCGAGTAGTTGACCACCGTCATCAGCGGGATCAGCGCGTTGAAGGCGACCAGCAGCACCACCGGCAGGACGAACAGCCAGGCCTTTTGATTGGTTGTCTTACCGTCCATGGCCCGCCCTCACGCGACGATCCAGCCGTCGGCGTAGACTTGCGTGTGCGCCGGGTCGAAACGCAGACGGGCGCCCTCGGCGGGCAGCGCCTCGTCCTCGCCGACCAGCAGCTTGATCAGCGCCTCGCCGTGGCGCGTGTCGACGATGCGGTAGCGCCCGGCGTCGGCCACCTTGACGACCTCCACCGGGATCCCCTCGCTGGCGAAGTGGACGAACTCGGGCCGCACGCCGAGCTCCAGCCTGGCGCCGCCGGCGGGCGTCTCGACGCGGGCGTCGAGCGCCACCGGGTGGCCGGCGAAGCGGGGGATGCCGTCGGCGATCTCGCAGGGCAGCACGTTCATGCCCGGCGAGCCGATGAAGTGGCCGACGAAGGTGTGCTTGGGCCGCTCGAACAGCTCCACCGGCGTGCCGATCTGCACCACCGTGCCCTCGTGCATGACCACCACCTGCTCGGCGAAGGTGAGCGCCTCGGTCTGGTCGTGGGTCACGTAGATCATGGTCGAGCCGACCTGCTGGTGCAGCTCCTTGAGCTTCGAGCGCAGCACCCATTTCAGGTGCGGGTCGATCACCGTGAGCGGC
>JAWWCG010000763.1:0-2141 GCA_033720555.1 Kiloniellales bacterium
AACGCCTCGGTGAGGCGGCGCGCCGCCGCGGCGGTGCGCGCCAGCACCAGGCAGCCGCTGGTGTCCTTGTCGAGGCGGTGCACCAGGCGCGGCTTCTCGGCCGCGCCGAAGCGCAGGGCCTCGCTCATGGCGTCGAGATGGCGCCGCTGGCCGCTGCCGCCCTGGACCGCCAGGCCGGCCGGCTTGTCGATAACGATCAGCCAGTCGTCCCGGAACAGCACCCGGTCCCGCAGGGCCGCTGCCTCCGGCCCGGTCGGGGGCGGCGGCGGCTCGCCTCGCGGCGCCGGGCCCGCGCCCGGACCCGCCACCGGACCCAAGGGCGGCACCCTGACCCGCTGGCCCGGGCTCAGCCGCAGGCCGGACTTGGCGCGCCGCCCGTCGACCCGCACCTGGCCGGTGCGCAGAAGCTTTTCCAGGCGCCCGTGGGCGAGCGCGGGAAAGCGCCGCCGGAACCAGCGGTCGAGCCGGAGGTCCGCCTCCTCGTCGGCCACGGTCAGGGTCTGGACGCCGCTTGTCTCGCTGTCGGGCACGCCGGCAGTCTAGGGCAGAGCGCGGGCGCGGAGAAGCCGCCGCGGCCGCCTGGCGGGCTCAGGCGGCGAGCGGCCGCGGCGGGGTCGACAGCCAGGACACGCAGCACTCGGTGTTCATCAGGTAAACGCCGATGCGCGCCAGGTCCGCCAAGTCCTCTTGGGTGGCGCCGGAGATCGCGTCGGGCACCACCACGACGCGGAAGTCGCGCTCGCTGGCCTCGTAGATGGTGGCACGGATCGCGGTCGAGAAGTTGCAGCCGCAGACCGCGAGGGTGGTCACGCCCAGGCTCTGCAGGTGGTCCTCCAGGCCGGTGCGGTAGAAGGCGCCCCAGCGCGGCCGGTAGAGCGCCCATTCGCGGCTCGCCAGCTCCTGCGGCCGGCCGGCCAGCAGCTCGGCGCAGTCGAGACGCGTCTCCGGCGCCGGATTGACCTCCGGCACCAGTTCCGCACCGCACGACCCGGGCATGAGAACCCGCAGGCCCTCTTCCACCGAGCGGCGCCGGCAGGCGTCCACGTTGGAGCCGTCGGGCCGATAGAGGCGAACCAGGTGGATGATGGGCGCGCCGGCCTTGCGAAAGCCCTCGGCCAGCTCGCCGATGCGGGCGAGCGTGGCCCGGCCGCCGAGATAGCCGACCGGCGAGCCGGGCGACGTGCAGTCCTTCTGCACCGCGAAGGTCAAAAGCGCGATACGATCCCGCTCGGGGGTCGTGTAATCGGGCATCAAGTGAGTCTCCCTCGGTCCTCAGATAGTCGGATCGTCCCTGTCCGGACGTGTTTTCAAGCTAATCACTCAGTCACGACGCGCAACCCGCAAGCTGTCATGCCAGACTCGCAGATTCCGCAAAGCTCCCGCGAAAACGGCTTCGGCTGCGGCCCTCAGGCCTCCGGATCGCCCTCGCCGCCCCCCTGGCGATCGGCGCGCAGCTTGGCCCAGTAGTCGAGCCGCTTCTTGATCTCGCGCTCGAATCCGCGCTCGACCGGCCGGTAGAACTGACGCCGCGCCAGACCGTCCGGGAAGTAGTCCTGGCCGGAGAAGGCGTCCGGCGCGTTGTGGTCGTAGGCGTAGCCGGCGCCGTAGCCGAGGTCCTTCATCAGGCGCGTCGGGGCGTTCAGGATGTGCTTGGGCGGCATGAGGGAGCCGGTCTCCTTGGCCGCGCGCTGGGCCTCCTGGAAGGCGACGTAGGCGGCGTTCGACTTGGGCGCGGTGCCGAGATAGATCACCAGTTGGGCCAGCGCCAGCTCGCCCTCGGGCGAGCCGATGCGCTCGTAGGCCTGCCAGGCGGCGATGCCCTGGACCAGCGCCTGCGGGTCGGCCAGGGCGATGTCCTCCACGGCGAAGCGCACCAGGCGGCGGGCGATGTAGCGCGGGTCCTCGCCGCCGGCCAGCATGCGCGCCAGCCAGTAGAGGGCGGCGTCGGTGTCGGAGCCGCGCAGCGACTTGTGCAGGGCCGAGATGAGGTTGTAGTGGCCCTCCTGGCTCTTGTCGTAGAGCGGCGCCCGCTGTTGGACGAGGCGGGTCAGGGCGGCCGTGTCGAGGGTCTCGGGCGCCTCCAGGGCAAACAGCTCCTCGGCCAGGTTGAGCAGATAACGGCCGTCGCCGTCGGCCATGGC
>JAWWCG010000764.1:0-2136 GCA_033720555.1 Kiloniellales bacterium
CGAATAGCGCATATTGGCGAGGCCGCCCTCGTAGATCAGGTCGACGATCAGCTTCACCTCGTGGAGGCATTCGAAATAGGCCATCTCGGGGGCGTAGCCGGCCTCCACCAGGGTCTCGTAGGCCGCCATGATGAGCGAGGTGAGGCCGCCGCACAGCACCACCTGCTCGCCGAACAGGTCGGTCTCGCATTCCTCGCGGAACGTGGTCTCGATGACGCCCGCGCGCCCGCCGCCGATCGCGGACGCGTAGGACAGCGCGATCTCCTGGGCGTTGCCCGAGGGGTTCTGCTCGACCGCGATCAGGCACGGTACGCCGCCGCCGCGGACGTATTCGGAGCGCACCAGATGGCCCGGCCCCTTGGGCGCGATCATGAAGACGTCGAGGTCCTGGCGCGGCTCGATCAGATTGAAGTGGATGTTGAAGCCGTGGGCGAAGGCGAGCGCCGTGCCCTCGCGCATGTTGGGCGCGAGCTGATCGGTGTAGAGCGCGGCCTGATGCTCGTCGGGCGCCAGCACCATGACCACGTCGGCCCAGGACGCGGCCTCGTCCGGGCTCATCACCTCGAGGCCGGCGCCCGCGGCCTTCTTGGCGCTCGCCGAACCGGGCCTGAGCGCGACGCGCACGTCGCCGACGCCGCTGTCCTTCAGATTGTTGGAGTGGGCGTGGCCCTGGCTGCCGTAACCGACCACGGCCACCTTCTTGGCCTTGATCAGGTTCACGTCGGCGTCCCGGTCGTAATAGACACGCATGGCGATGGTCCTTCCTCGACTGTGCTGCGCGAACGGCGTCGTTCGCGATGGTTTGCGGCCGTCCCCCGGCGCTCGCGGTTAATCCTCTGGCTTGCCGGCGCGGCCCAGAAGGCCGGTCTCGCCGCGGGCGATGGCGACCACGCCGGTGCGCGAGACGTCGACCAGGCCCAAGGGCATCATGAGCTCGACGAACATGTTGAGCTTGTCAGTGCGCCCGGTCATCTCGAAGGTGAAGTGCTCGTGGCTGGAGTCCACCACCCGGGCCCGGAAGATGTCGGCGATGCGCAGCGATTCGACCCGCTTCTCGCCGGTGCCCGCCACCTTCACCAAGGCCAGCTCGCGCTCGACGAAGGGCCCTTCCTGGGTCAGGTCGCCGACCCGGTGGACCGGCACCAGGCGCGCGAGCTGCGCCTTGATCTGCTCGAGCACCTGCGGCGTGCCGCTGGTGACGATGGTGATGCGCGACAGGTGGCTCTTGGGGTCCACCTCGCTGACGGTCAGGCTTTCGATGTTGTAGCCGCGCCCCGAGAACAGGCCGATGACCCGGGCCAGCACGCCCGGCTCGTTGTCGACCACAACGGCGATGATGCGGCTCTCGATCTGCTGTTCCCTGGGCGCCATGGGCTCACCCGATCCCTAGAATTCCATCGTGCGGTGCGACCGCCGTTCGAAATCGCCGTTCGAAATCGCCGCGCGAAATCGCTGCCCGCGCCGCGCCGGGGAAAGGCTGGACCCGGCGCCGAGCGGCGCCCGGCGGCGGCGCGCCGCGCGCGACGGCCTCGCGCGGGGGCGCGCTCAGACCAGCACCATGCCGTCCTCGGAGACTTGGTGCTCCGCCTCGTCCTCCGGCCCCAGCAGCATGTCGTAGTGGGCGGCGCCGGAGGGGATCATGGGGAAGCAGTTCTCGGCCTGGTCGACCTGGCAGTCGAGAATCACCGGGCGCGGCGTCTCGATCATCTCCATGATCTTGTCGTCGACCTCTTCGGGCTTGGTGGCGCGCAGCCCGAGCGCGCCGAAGGCCTCGGCCAGCTTCACGAAGTCGGGCAGCGAGTCCATGTAGCTGTGGGAATAGCGACCGCCGTGCAGCAGTTCCTGCCACTGGCGCACCATGCCCATGTACTGGTTGTTGACGATGAAGACCTTCACCGGCGGGTCGTACTGGGCGATGGTCGACATCTCCTGGATGTTCATGATGAAGCTGGCCTCGCCCGCGATGTCGATGACCAGGGAGTCCGGATGGGCGACCTGGACGCCCATGGCGGCGGGAAAGCCGTAGCCCATGGTGCCCAGCCCGCCGGAGGTCATCCAGCGGTTCGGCTCCTCGAACTTGTAGAACTGGGCGGCCCACATCTGATGCTGGCCCACCTCGGTGGTAATGTAGGTGTC
>JAWWCG010000765.1:0-2126 GCA_033720555.1 Kiloniellales bacterium
AACGCCGTGAACGTCGCCCCGCCCGTCTCCGACAAAACCTTCGTGATCGCCGCCGTCAACGTCGTCTTGCCATGGTCGACATGCCCGATCGTCCCCACGTTGCAGTGCGGCTTCGTCCGCTCAAACTTCGCCTTTGCCATCGGTCGTTCTCTCCATTCCCGCCTTAGACTGGGGTCTCCTAAAGGCGCATCAAGCCATCTTGGCGACCACTTCGTCGGCCACCGCCTGGGGGACCTTCTCGTAGTGGTCGAAGTGCATGGTGTATTGGGCGCGGCCCTGGCTCATCGACCGCAAGGTGTTGACGTAACCGAACATATTGGCGAGCGGCACCATGGCGGTGATGACCCGCGCGTTGCCGCGACTGTCCATGCCGGACACGCTGCCGCGCCGGCTGTTCAGGTCGCCGATGATGTCGCCCATGTACTCCTCGGGGGTCACCACCTCGACCCGCATGACCGGCTCGAGCAGCACCGGGCCCGCTTTGGCGAAGCCCTCTCGGCAAGCCTGGCGGCTCGCGATCTCGAAGGCCATGACGCTGGAGTCGACGTCGTGGCTGGCGCCGTCGACCAGGGTCGCCTTGAAGTCGATCACCGGGAAGCCGGCGATGATGCCGGACTCGCGGGCGCCCATCATCCCCTTCTCGACGCCCGGCACGTATTCCTTCGGCACCGAGCCGCCGAACACGGCGTTCTCGAAGACCACGCCCTCGCCCGGCTCCAGGGGCTCGAACAGAATCTTCACCCGGGCGAACTGGCCGGCGCCGCCGGTCTGCTTCTTGTGGGTGTAGTCGATCTCGGTCGGGCGGCTGATGGTCTCGCGATAGGCGACCTGGGGCTGGCCGACGTTGGCGTCGACCTTGAACTCGCGCTTCATCCGGTCGACCAGGATCTCCAGGTGCAGCTCGCCCATGCCCTTGATCACGGTCTGGCCGCTTTCCGGGTCGCTGGCGACCTGGAACGAGGGATCCTCCTGGGCCAGCCGGCCGAGCGCCGTCGCCATCTTTTCCTGGTCGCCCTTGGTCTTCGGCTCGACCGCGACCTCGATGACCGGATCCGGAAACTCGATGCGCTCGAGAATCACCGCGCTCGACGGGTCGCACAGGGTGTCGCCCGTGGTCGTCGACTTGAGGCCGGCGATCGCCACGATGTCGCCGGCGTGGGCCAGCTTGACGTCCTCGCGGTGATTGGCGTGCATATGCAGCATGCGCCCGACCCGCTCTTTCTGCTCCTTGACCGAGTTCAGCACCTGGCTGCCGCCCTCCAGCACGCCGGAATAGACCCGCACGAAGGTCAGCGAGCCGACGAAGGGATCGGTCATGATCTTGAAGGCCAGGGCGGCCAAGGGTTCCTTGTCGTCCGACTTGCGCTCGATGGTCTCTTCGCTGCCCAGCTTGATGCCCTTGACCGGCGGCACGTCGACCGGCGACGGCATGTAATCGACCACCGCGTCGAGCAGCGGCTGCACGCCCTTGTTCTTGAACGAAGAACCGCACAGCACCGGCACGAAGGCGAGGCCGCAGGTGCCCTTGCGGATGCAGCGCTTCAGCGTCGCCTCGTCGGGCTCGGTGCCGTCGAGGTAGGCCTCCATCGCGGCGTCGTCCTGCTCGACCGCCAGCTCGATCATCTTCTCGCGCGCCGCCAGGGCCTGCGCCTCGAGCTCGGCGGGAATCTCGACCACCTCGAACTCGGCGCCGAGCGACTCGTCCTTCCAGATGATCGCCTTCATGGCGATCAGGTCGACCACGCCCTTGAGATCCGACTCGCTGCCGACCGGCAACTGCGCCACCAGCGGCTGGGCGCCGAGCCGATCGACGATCATCCGCACGCAGCGATCGAAATCGGCGCCGACGCGATCCATCTTGTTGACGAAGCAGATCCGCGGCACGCGGTACTTATCGGCCTGGCGCCACACCGTCTCGGACTGCGGCTCCACGCCGGCCACCGAATCGAACACCGCCACCGCCCCGTCCAGCACCCGCAGGGAGCGCTCGACCTCGATGGTGAAGTCGACGTGGCCCGGCGTGTCGATGATGTTGATCCGGTGGTCGCGCCAGAAACAGGTGGTGGCGGCCGAGGTGATGGTGATGCCGCGCTCCTGCTCCTGCTCCATCCAGTCCATGGTGGCGG
>JAWWCG010000766.1:0-2123 GCA_033720555.1 Kiloniellales bacterium
CCACTACGGCGGGCTCTTCGTGAACGACGCCTTCACCTTCTTCATGAAGTCGCTGGTGCTGATCGGGGCCTTGCTGACCATGGTCATGTCGATCGGCTACGCCCAGCGCGAGGCCATGAACCGCTTCGAGTTCCCGGTGCTGATGGTCTTCGCGACCCTCGGCATGCTGATGATGATCTCGGCCAACGATCTCATCTCCCTCTACCTCGGCCTCGAGCTGCAAAGCCTGGCGCTCTACGTCCTGGCGGCGTTCCGCAAGGACACGCTGCGCTCCAGCGAAGCCGGCCTCAAGTACTTCGTCCTGGGGGCGCTGTCGTCGGGCATGCTGCTCTACGGCAGCTCCCTGGTCTACGGCTTCTCCGGCACCACCAACTTCACCGAGCTGGGCGAGATCCTGGTCCCGGCCGCAGCCGGCGGCGAGGCGGTCTCGCTCGGCGTGATCGTCGGCATCGTCTTCATCGTCGCGGGGCTCGCCTTCAAGGTCTCGGCGGTGCCGTTTCACATGTGGACGCCGGACGTCTACGAGGGCGCGCCCACCGCGGTCACCGCGTTCCTCGCCGCGGCGCCCAAGGTCGCCGCCATGTCCTTGACGATCTGGGTGCTCCTCGGGCCGTTCAGCGAGCTGGTCGGCGAGTGGCGGCAGATCGTCGTCTTCATCTCGATCGCGTCGATGCTGCTCGGCGCCTTCGCCGCCATCAACCAGACCAACATCAAGCGCCTCATGGCCTACAGCTCGATCGGCCACGTCGGCTATATGATGATCGGGCTGGCCGCCGGCACCGAGGCGGGCGCGCGCGGTGTGGTGATCTACCTCGCCATCTATCTGGCGATGACCGTCGGCACCTTCGCCTGCATCCTCTCGATGCGCCGCAGCGAGGGCATGGTCGAGGGCATCGAGGACCTGAAGGGGCTCAGCAAGACCAACCCCTACATGGCGGCGGCCTTCCTGTTCTTCATGTTCTCCATGGCGGGCATTCCGCCGCTGGCCGGCTTCTTCGGCAAGCTCTACGTGTTCCTGGCGGCGATCGAGGCCGGCCTCTACGGCCTGGCGGTGATCGGCGTGCTGTCCTCGGTGGTGGCGGCCTTCTATTACGTGCGGATCGTCAAGCTGATGTACTTCGACGAGCCGGCCGAGCCGTTCCAGCGGCCGCTCGGCAAGGAGATGGCCGCCATCCTCGTCGCGACCGCGGCCTTCGTCGCGGGCTTCGTGGTGATCGTGAGCCCGCTGGTCGATTCGGCCGGCGTCGCGGCGGCGGCGCTGCTGCTGCAATGAGCGAGGACGGCGCGAGCGATCTTCCCCGTCTGCCGCCCGCCTACCGCCTGGTGGCGCTGGAGACCTGCGAGAGCACCAACAGCGAGGCCATGCGCCGCGCCGAAGATGGCGCCGAAGACGGCACCCTGGTATGGGCGCGGCGGCAAACCAAGGGCCGGGGCCGGCGCGGGCGAAGCTGGCAGGACCTGCCCGGCAATCTTTACTTTTCGATGGTGTTGCGCCCGGACTGCACGCCGCAGGAAGCCGCGCAGCTGGGGTTCGTGGCAGCGGTCGCCCTGGGCGATGCCATCGGCAGCGTAGCGCCGCCGATGATCGAGGTCCATTTCAAGTGGCCGAACGACCTGTTGCTGAACGGCCGCAAGGGGGCGGGCATCCTGCTCGAGTACAAGATCGTCAACGGCGTGGTGGATTGGCTGGTGCTCGGCATCGGCGTCAACGTCGCGGCCTATCCCCCCGACCTCGACCCACCGGCGACCAGCCTGCGTTTCGAGGGGGCGCCGGGCGACCTGACCGCGGTGCGGCTGCTCGAGGCCTTCGCGCCCCACTTCATGTCCCGGGTGGACCGCTGGCTCGAAGACGGTTTTCCGCCGATCCGCCGGGCCTGGATGAACCACGCTTTTGGCCTCGGCGAAACGATCGGCGTCGACCTGGCGGCCGAACGCATCGAGGGCCGCTTCAAGGATCTGGACGAGAACGGTGCGCTCATCGTCGAACTGCCGGCCGGCGGCACGCGCAGAATTGCCGCGGGCGACGTTTACCTGATCGGCTGAACGCCATGCTGCTCGCGATCGATTCCGGCAACACCAACGTGGTCTTCGCCCTTTACGAGGGCGAGCGCCAGCGCGGCCGC
>JAWWCG010000767.1:0-2122 GCA_033720555.1 Kiloniellales bacterium
CCGCAGGTCGTGCCGGAGTACTCGACCGAGCACAACGGCGAGGACGTCAACTCGACCGGCATCTGCCCGGCGGCGCTCGGCACCAAGGACCAGCAGCCGGCGGCCTATTCGCCGCGCACCGGCCTGCACTACGTGCCGACCAATCACGTTTGCATGGACTACGAGCCGTTCCGGGTTTCCTATACCGCCGGTCAGCCCTACGTCGGCGCCACGCTCAGCATGTATCCGGCCCCCGGCGGCGACCACATGGGCAACTTCATCGCCTGGGACGCCACCAAGGGCGAGATCGTGTGGTCCAATCCCGAGCTGTTCTCGGTGTGGTCCGGCGCGCTCGCGACCGCGGGCGACGTGGTCTTCTACGGCACCCTCGAGGGCTACCTTAAGGCCGTCGATGCCAAGACCGGCGCGGAGCTGTTCAAGTTTAAGACCCCCTCCGGCATCATCGGCAACGTGACGACCTATATGCACGGCGGCAAGCAGTATGTCGCCATCCTCTCCGGCGTCGGCGGTTGGGCCGGCATCGGCTTGGCGGCGGGCTTGACCGATCCCAATGCCGGTCTCGGTGCCGTCGGCGGCTATGCCGCCCTGAGCAACTACACGGCGCTTGGCGGCCAGTTGACCGTCTTCGCGCTGCCGTAAGCATCGGCGCAACTTGCATCGGCGCCATGCGCGCCGCGCGCGAGGGGGAAGGACGAGCCCCCTTGGACAAGGACAGCGAAGAACTCCCAGCAGCGTATTGAGGGCGGATCGATGAAGCAGCTTGGCGTCGGGCTTTTCGTGGCGGGCGCGGCGGGCCTCGCCCTTCTTCTGGGCGCCTTGGCGCATGCGGCGGAGAGGTCGGAGAGCGGCAAGTACTTCGACGCCGACGGCGTGCCCACCTACCACGTCGGCGAGGACGGAACGGTCGATTGGTTCACCTACAGCGGCTTCCGGCGATACCACTCCGACTGCCACGTCTGCCACGGCCCGGACGGGCTCGGCAGCTCCTTCGCGCCGTCCCTGGTCGATTCCCTCAAGACCATGTCCTACGACGACTTCGCCGACGTGGTGATCAACGGCCGGGAAAACGTCGGCACGTCCGACCAGAACAAGATGCCGCCGTTCGGATTGAATCCGAACGTCTCGTGTTACCTGGACGACATCTACGTTTACCTCAAGGCCCGCTCCGACGGCGCCATCGATCGCGGTCGGCCCGGCAAGAAGGAGCCGAAAAGTGAAGAGACCAGGGCCGAAGAGAGCACCTGCATGGGGGGCTGAGATCGCCCCCGGGCGTCCCCACAGGCGTCCTCCCCACAGGCGTCCCCACAGGCGTCCCCATGGGGCTCAAAGCGTCGTCCTGATCGTCCTGGCCGTCCTGACCGTCCTGGTCTTCCTGCTCGCCCTGGCCTGGCCAACCGGTGGGGCCTTTGCGCAAACCGCCGAATTGGTCGACCGCTCCGCCCTGCGGGTGTGCGCCGATCCGGCGAACATGCCGTTTTCCGACGAGGCGCAGGAGGGCTTCGAGAACAAGGTCGCCGCCTTGATCGGCGAGAAGCTGGGCTTGCCGGTGGTCTACACGTGGTTTCCGCAGGTGACGGGCTTCGTGCGCAACACCCTCAGGGCGAACAAGTGCGACCTGATCGTCGGCTTCGCCCAGGGTCACGAGCTGGTCCAGAACACCAATCACTACTACCGCTCCGCCTACGTCTTCCTGGCGCCGAGCGGCTCCGAGCTGGCGACGGTGGAGAGCCTGGACGACCCGCGCCTAAAGGGCCGGCGCCTCGGCATCATCGCCGGCACGCCGCCGGCCACCGTCCTCGCCCTGAACGGCCTGGCCGCGCAGATGCGGCCCTACCATCTGGTGGTCGATCGCCGGTTCTTCGCGCCGGCGGAAGAGATGATCGCCGACATCGCCTCCGGCGAGATCGACGCGGGCATCCTCTGGGGGCCGATCGGCGGCTATTACGCGACGCAAAGCGAGGTCCCGATGACCGTCGTTCCGCTGGTTCGCGAGACCAAGGGTCCGCGCATGGCCTACCGCATCACCATGGGAATTCGCCCGAACGAGCCGGAATGGAAGCACCAGCTCAACGAGCTGATCGCCGCCAACCAGGACGAAATCAACGCCATCTTGCTCGACTAC
>JAWWCG010000768.1:0-2121 GCA_033720555.1 Kiloniellales bacterium
AGGCCGAGGTCGCGCGCCAGGCGCAGCGGCCCGAGGTCGTTGGAGAACAGCCGGTTGAGGGCGTCGGTCGCGGCGATCAGCATGAGGTTGTCGAACCGCCGCCAGCGCTCGTAGCGCGCGAGCACGTCGCCCGCGCCGAGGTCGAGGCCGAGGCGGCGCGCGTCGACCAGGGTCTCCGCCAGGGCCGCCACGTCCCGCAGGCCGAGGTTGAGGCCCTGGCCGGCGATCGGATGGATGCCGTGGGCCGCGTCGCCGACCAGGGCGAGGCGGTGGGCGACGTAGCGCTCGGCGTGGATCAGCGACAGGGGATAGGCCCAGCGCCCGCCGATCGCCCGCAGCGCGCCCAGGCTGTCGCCGAAGCGGCGCTGGATCTCCGCCGAGAAGGCCGGGCCGTCGAGCGCCATCATCGTCGCCACCAGGGCCCGGCGCTCGGTCCAGACGATGGACGAGCGGTGAACCCGGCGCCCGCCGTCTGTGCCTCCCGTGCCCTCCGTGCCGTCCTCGCCGTCGGTCATCGGCAGCATGGCGAACGGGCCCGACGGCAGGAAATGCTCGTGCGCCACGCCGCGGTGCGGCTCTTCGTGGGCGACCGTGCAGACGATGCCGGATTGCCCGTAGTCCCACCGGGTGACGCCGATCCCCGCCAAGGACCGCAGGCTCGCCTCGCGCCCCTCGGCGCTGATCGCCACCTGGGCCGACACCTGCTCGGTGCCGCGCTCGTCCTCGATCCGGGCGACGACCCGCCCGGCCGCGCGCTCCAGGGCGACCAGGCGGCAGGGCGCCCGGCGGCTCAGCTTCGCCGCCAGGGCGCGGCGGCGCGCCTCGAGCGCCCGACGGATCTCGCGGTTCTCGATGATGAAGCCGAGCGGGCCCTCGCCGGCCTCGCGATGGTCGTAGTGCAGATGGAGGCGCGAGGCGGCGGCGCCGACCCGGCCGTCGGAAACCCGGATGTCGAGGATCGGCTGGGCCGCGTCCGCGAGATCCGGCCACAGGCCGATGCCGGCGAGCGCCCGCTGGGAGCCGCGGGCGATCGCGGCGGCCCGGCCGTCGAAGCCTCGGTCGAGCTGCGCCGCCGGCGCCGCGCGGTCGATCACCAGGACCTCGAGGCCGGCGTCGGCGAGCGCCGCGGCCAGCGACAGCCCGACCAGGCCGCCGCCGACGATCAGGGCCTCGACATCCGGCGGCGCTCCGGCGCCCGGCGCCGTGGCCCCGCGCGGGCCCGCGCGCCCGCCTCGTTCGGCTCGCCCGCCTCGCCCGCCTCGCTGGTCCGTCCCCGTCATGGGCGCACCATCGCCCGCTCCCCTCAGCTTGTCCAGGCGGCTCGTCCAGGACGTGTACGACCGCCGGATCGGCCGCCGATCCGCCTGCGATACGCCCATAAATTAGGCAGCATCGCTCCAATGCCTGAAATTTGTGCGCCTTGGCCGGCCGCGGGATCCGAGCCGCGCGGCGGCCGGCGGCCTAAGCGGCTGAAATCGCGGCCGTTCCGGCTCGCCCGCTCCGCTTGGCACGGTTCTTGGAACGGAGGGGGCATGGGCGGTGTGCCGGCCCTGACGCCGCACGCCGTCGGGAGTCGGGTGCAACACGCGGGTCCTACAGACGGTGCGATCGGGAGGATCGAAGATGAGGTTCATGACAAAGACGATAGGTCGCGGCTTGGCGGTGCTTGGCCTGGCGGCCGCCTGTGCCGGGTGGGCCGAGCCGGCCCGCGCCGAGGTCTCCGCCGAGACCCAGTTCGTGTTCAACACCTTTTCCTTTCTCATGACGGGCGCCTTGGTGATGTGGATGGCGGCCGGCTTCGCCATGCTGGAATCCGGCCTGGTCCGGACCAAGAACACAGCGTCCATCTGCCTGAAGAACATCGCGCTCTATTCGCTGGCCGGGGTGATGTACTACCTGATCGGATACAGCCTGATGTATGTCGACGTGAGCGGCTGGATCGGCTCGTTCTCGTTGCTCTACAACCCGGCCCAGGCCGAGCTCGAGCTGATCAACGCCGACGAGGCCACCCCGGAGCTGGTCGGCGCGGTGGTCGAGGGCGGCTATGCCTCCATGTCGGACTGGTTCTTCCAGATGGTCTTCGTGGCGACCGCGGCCTCGATCGTGTCGGGCACCCTGGCC
>JAWWCG010000769.1:0-2113 GCA_033720555.1 Kiloniellales bacterium
ATCACCGTATAGGCGAGCCGCGCCGAGCCGCCCACCGCGCCCGCCGCGACCGGTCCGGTCGCGACGCCGATGCGCAGCCGCAGGCTCTGGCCGGCCAAGGGCTGGGCCGCAACGCGCTCGAGGATCGCCCGGCCGGCGGCCGTGGCCCGGCTCGCATGGCCCGGCAGCGCGTCGGGCAGATTGAAGGCGGCGATCAAGGCGTCCCCGGCATAGCCGATCACGATTCCGCCTTCGGCGGTGATGCCCTCGCCCGCCATCTCGAACAGCTGGTCGAGGAGCCGGACCGATTGCTCCGGGCCGATCTCCTCGGAGAGCGTGGTGAAGCCGGCGACATCGAGGAACAGGATCGAGGCCTCACGCGTGACCTGCGCCGGCCGGCCCGAGGAATCCAAGTCGTGCACCACCCGGTCCGGGACGAAGCGTCCGAACAGCGCCTCGGCGCGCGCCCGGTCGCGCTGGGCGCTTGCCTGCCGCAACACGAAGCGGCGCGCGCGCTGGACCACGAGCGCGAGCACGCAAGACACCACCAGCAAGACCAGGCTCTCCTCGACGCGATTGCCGGTGCCGATGAAGTCCGGGTCCAGCAGCACCGCCAGGTAGGCCTCGGCGTCCGGCCTGGGCGGCAGGTCGATCCAGGACACGGTTCGCTCCATGCCGGCGACGATCCAGGCAAAGCCCGCCCAGAGCGTGGCGATCGACATCGCGCCGACGAACAAAACCAGGCTCGGCGACAGCGACAGGCCGGACAGCACGACGAACAGGAACAGGAATTTGACGCCGTAGGCGCGGAACACGTTGATCTGCGGCACGTCGCCGCCGGCGCTGAGCGGAATCGACACCGCGATCGCGCCGATGGCGACGATATCGGCCCCCCAGATCAGATAGCGCATCCACCGCCGCTCTCGGCCGGTTCGGATCAGGCGCCAGTGCGCCAGACCGAAGGCGATGAACAGGCAGACCAGGCCGGCATTGGCCAAGCCGGAGCGCCAATAGACGATGACGATCCAAACCAGCAGAACGACGAGCGCGACGGTCCTCGCCTTGAGGGCCAGAACCAGGCCGTCGCGCTCGGCCGCGTCGATCGCGGCCTCTACGCCGAGCACGTCGGAGCTGGCGGACGGTGGGGTCATGGGCAGCGGTCGATCCGGTTCGGCGTCGGGAGTTCCCCCATGCCACGCTATTCGCTTTCGCGGTGTGGCGCAAAAGACTGGCCAAGTCCCGGCCTAGAGCAGGCCGTCTTGCCTGATCTGGTCGAAGGCGGCGAGCGCCCGGCGCCGGGCGGCGGCGTGGTCGACGATCGGCGCGGGATAGCCCGGCACGCTGGCGCCCGCCTGCCACGGCGCGTGGACGGCCTGGTCGGGAAGCGCGCGAAGCTCCGGCACCCAATGCCGGACGTAGGCCCCCTGCGGATCGAACTTGCGACCCTGCAGGACCGGATTGAAGACGCGAAAATAGGGCGCCGCGTCGGCGCCGCAGCCGGCCACCCACTGCCAGCTCGCCGAATTGTTGGCGAGGTCGGCGTCGACCAGCGTGTCCCAGAACCAGCGCGCGCCCGCCTGCCAGGGAATCAGCAGGTGCTTGGTCAGGAACGAGGCCACGACCATGCGCACGCGGTTGTGCATCCAGCCGGTCCGCCAGAGCTGGCGCATGCCGGCGTCGACCATGGGATAGCCCGTCTCGCCCCGCTGCCAGGCCTCTAGCGCCGCGGCGTCCTCGCGCCAGGCGAAGGCGGCGAACTTCGGGTCGAAGGGCTGTTCCGCGATGTTCGGCCAGTGGGCCAGCAGATGGGTGGAGAACTCGCGCCAGACGAGCTCGCGCAGGAAGGCCTCGCCGCCGCCGTCCTCGCCGCGCCCCGCATCGGCCAGGTGGCGGACGCCGTGCCAGACCTGGCGCGGGCTGATCTCGCCGAAGTGGAGATGCGCCGACAAGCTCGAGGTGCCGTCCCGGTCGGGCCGGTCGCGGTCATGGGCGTAGCCGGCGAGCCGCTCGTCCAGGAAAGCCTCGAGGCGCGCCTTAGCGCACGCGCCGCCGGGCCGCCAGCGGGCGCGGAGGCCCTGGGCCCAGTCCGGCGCCGTCGGGCGCAGGCGCCAGTCCTCGAGCCGCTCGCTGTCGG
>JAWWCG010000770.1:0-2106 GCA_033720555.1 Kiloniellales bacterium
ACAAGAAGGTCGATCTCACCTTCGCCCTCAACGGCGCGCTGGCGGGCCTGGTCGCCATCACCGCCGGCCCGGACCTGCAGAACCACTTGATGTCGATCATCGTCGGCGCCATCGGTGGCGTGCTGGTGGTGGGCTTCGTGCCGCTGTTCGACAAGCTCCGGATCGACGACGTGGTGGGCGCCATCTCGGTCCACCTGGTGGCCGGCATCTGGGGCACGCTCGCGGTCGGCATCTTCGGTTCCGGCGACATCGTGGCCCAGGCCACCGGCGTCGTGGCGGTCGGCGTCTTCGTCACCGTCGCCAGCTCGATCGTGTGGCTGGCGCTCAAGTACACCATCGGCATCAGGGCGAGCGAAGAGGCCGAGGACCTGGGCCTCGACAAGTCGGAGCTCGGCATGGAGGCCTATCCCGAGTTCGGCTTCGGCACCCAGCGCCTCTGACGCGACCGCCGGCCCCTTTCGATCCACCGGCCCGGCCCGGGCGGGGAGACCCGCCCGGGCCCGATCTCTTGGTCCCGAAGCGCGTTGGATCGGGCCTCGCCTTTCTTGCCCGCCCGCCGCCCAGCCGCTAAACTTGTTTATGTTTTGTACCAACTCCGAGTCGCGCCGCGCCCGGGCCCGGCGCGGTGTGGGCCCTGAGCGCGGCGACCGAGCTGCCGCCACGCCATGACCGCCGCCCGCGAGTTCCAGGCGTTCTACCCCTTCGCGCGCCTCAACCGGCTGTTGGCCGGCGTTGCGCCCGGCCCGAGCCCGACGCCGGACGGCGCGCCGGTCCTCTTGTCCCTCGGCGAGCCGCGCCACCGGCCGCCCGCCTTCGTGGCCGAGGTCCTGGCGGCCAACGCCGAGGGCTGGGCGCGCTATCCCTTGCCGCGCGGCACGCCCGGCTACCGCCAGGCCGCGGCCGATTGGCTGGCGCGGCGCTACCGCCTGCCCGCGGGGACGACCGCGCCCGGCGGCCCGCTCGACCCCGAGGCGGCCGTCCTGCCGCTGCCGGGCAGCCGCGAGGGGCTGTTCTTCGCCGCCTTGGCGACGCTCGCGGCCGCGCGCGGCAAGGGCAAGGCCAAGGTCTTGCTGCCGAATCCCTTCTATCACGTCTACATGGGCGCGGCCCTGGCGGCCGGCGGCGAGCCGGTGCTGATGCCGGCCACGGCGGCGAGCGGCCATTTGCCCGACCCCGAAAGCCTCGCGCCGGCGGTCCTCGACGGCGCGGCGCTGTGCTATTTCTGCAGCCCGGCGAACCCGCAGGGCGCGGTGGCGGACGAGGCGCGTCTCGCCCGGCTGATCGCGCTGGCTCGCAAGCACGATTTCGCCCTGGCGGTCGACGAGTGCTATTCGGAGATCTACAGCGCCGCGCCGCCGCCGGGGGCGCTTCAGGCGGCCCTCGCGCCGCCGGACTCCGCGTCGCCCGCCACCGCTGGCCGCCTGGACAACCTCTTGGTGTTCCACTCCCTCTCCAAGCGCTCCAGCGCGCCGGGCCTGCGCTGCGGCTTCGCGGCCGGCGACGCGCGGCTGGTCGAGGCGCTCGACGAGGCGCTCAGGATCGGCGGCGCCGGCGTGCCCCAGCCCGTGCTGGCGGCCGGCGAGCGGTTGTGGCGGGACGAGGCCCACGTCGCCGAGAACCGCGCCCGCTACCAGGAGAAATTCGCGATCGCCCAGCGACTCCTCGGCGAGCGCTTCGCGGTCGAGCCGCCCGCGGGCGGCTTCTTCCTTTGGATCGACGTCGGCGACGGCGAGGCGGCGGCCGTCGAGCTGTGGCGCCGCGGCGCCCTGAAGGTGGTGCCCGGCGCCTACATGGCCGCCGACATGCCGGACGGGCTAAACCCCGGAAAACCTTACATTCGCGTCGCGCTCATCCACGACGCCGACGTGGTCGAGGCGGCGCTGGAGCGCTTGGCGGCTATCTTAACAAACCGTAAATCTTTCTGAACACAAGATGACCGGGAAAGGATCGGGGGGAGCAGGGATCTCATGGCGGCGCGCAGCAGCACGATAGGCACGAGACGTCGGAAACGGACGCCTCCGTTGTGGCCGAGCGGCACCGGCGCGTTCGTGCGCCGGCGGACGATCGAGCTGGCGGGCCTCGCGCTGGCCGCCCTCGGCGCCGCCC
>JAWWCG010000771.1:0-2106 GCA_033720555.1 Kiloniellales bacterium
CACGGGTGCGCTCCATCGTACGGCGGCCGGCTCCCGGCCGGCCGCCGCTCCCGTAGTCTCCTGATCGGGCTGCCCGTGCGGGCGGCCCGGGTCCGGCTCAGTTCGACGCCAGCTTCAGATTGGTGAGCTGCCGGGCGTCGGCGCGGAATTTCTTGCGCTCCTGATCCGGCATCGGGATCAGGCCCTTGTCGGCGAGATAGCCGTCCGGACCCCAGGCCTTCTCGCTGGTGAACTCGTCGAGGTACTCCTTGATGCCGGGGATGACGCCGACGTGCGCCTTCTTCACGTAGAAGTAGAGCGGGCGCGACACCGGGTAGTCACCGCTGGCGATATTGTCGAAGGTCGGCTCCTTGCCGTCGATGATCGAGCCCTGGACCTTGTCGACGTTCTGATCGAGGAAGCTGAAGCCGAAGATACCGAGCGCGTTCGGGTTGGCCTCGAGCTTCTGCACGATGAGATTGTCGTTCTCACCGGCCTCGATGTAAGCCCCGTCCTCGCGGATGCCGTGGCACGCGGCCTTCTTCTGGTCCTTGGGCAGCGACTTGATGGCATCGAACTTCTCGCAGCCTTCCTCCATGACCAGCTCGACGAACGCGTCGCGGGTGCCGGAGGTGGGCGGCGGGCCGAGGACCTCGATCTTGTGGTCCGGCAGAGAGGAGTTCACCTCTTTCCAGCTCTTGTAGGGATTGTCCACGAGACGCGCGCCGCCGGTGGGATCCGGTACCGTCTTGGCGAGCGCGAGGAAGATGTCCTCACGCGAGAGCTCGTGGCGCTTGGCCGACTTGGTGTTCGCCACCACGATGCCGTCGTAGCCGACCTTGACCTCGAGGATCTCGTTGACGCCGTTCTCGGCGCAGGTCTTGACCTCGGAGGCCTTGATGCGGCGCGAAGAGTTGGTGATATCGGGATGCTCGACGCCGACGCCGGCGCAGAAGAGCTTGAGACCGCCGCCCGAGCCGGTCGACTCGATCTTGGGGGTCTTGTACTTGGTGGTCTTGCCGAACTGCTCGGCGACGACGGTGGCGAATGGATACACCGTGGAGGATCCCACGATGCTGATGTAGTCCCTGGCGGACTGCGCGCTGAGGGCTGCAGCGGCGCCCAGTGTCGCCGCGGCGGCCAATACGTTGACCAGGGTAATGGCCTTTCTCATAAACTGCTTCCTCCGAAGGGATGAGTTCGTATGTGACCGAGTCATGACTGCTGCCGGGGCCCCAGCGGGTTGCAGGGGCTTCTCGGCGGCAGGACGAGCCCTTTATAGAGGCGACCTGTTACACAGTTAGCGCAAAGTTGTGAAGAAAATATGACGCCGCCGGGCCGCGGCGTCGCGGGCCCGCGCACGTTCAGACGGCGTCGGCGAGCGGCGTGATGCAGCGCGGCTCGTCGACGCGCGGGTTGTTGACGAGCGTGCTGACCGGCACGTAGGTCATGCCGTCGGGGGCCCGCGGGGCGAGCAGGGGCGCGAGCGCCGCGGTGTCGTCGAGCGCGGGGTCGAGCCAGCGCGCGAAATCGCCCTCGTCGAGGATCACCGGCATGCGATCGTGGATGTCGGCGGCGAGCCCGTCGGCGGCGGTGGTGATGATCGCGCACGACTCGATGGGCTCGGCGTCGCCGCGCTGCCAGCGCTCCCACAGTCCCGCGAAGCAGAACGGGCTGCCGTCGCGCCGCGAGAGATAGTAGGGCTGCTTGCGTGTGCCGGCGCGCTTCCACTCGTAGTAGCCGTCGGCCGGCAGCAGGCAGCGCCGCCGGCGGAAGGCGTCGCGGAAGGCGGGCTTCTCGGCGACCGTCTCCGCGCGCGCGTTGATCATGCGGTAGGCGACCTTGGCGTCCTTGGCCCAGCGCGGCACCAGCCCCCAGCGAAGGTCGACCAGCCGGCGCTCACCGCCGGCGTCGGCACGGCAGGCGGGCACCGCCTGGGTGGGGGCGATGTTGTAGCGCGGCGCGAGCGCGGCGCCGCCGCCCGGCTCGATGCCGAGCATGCGCGCGATCTCCGGCAGATTGGCCTTGAGCACGTAGCGCCCGCACATCGGCGGCTCTCCCACGGACCCGGCCGGGCATGGTATAAGTTGCCCGCAGACGCGCCAAGGGCGCCCACCGGCGCCAGCC
>JAWWCG010000772.1:0-2099 GCA_033720555.1 Kiloniellales bacterium
GAACGGCTTGTCGTCGTAGGCCGGGACGACGGACAGCCAGAAATCGTCGACCGGGTCGGTGAGGAGCAGCACCTCGACCCCCTTCGCCCGGAAGCCTTCCAGTTGCGGGCTGCGCCGCAGGCTGTCCGGCGCGTCGCCGGAAATGTAGTAGATCGCCTCCTGGCCCTCGCGCATGCGCGCCACGTAGTCCTTCAGGCCGATCAGACCGCCGCCCGCCGCGGGCTTGCCGGCTTCCGTGCCGGCTTCCGTGCCGGCCGCGCCGCCGGGCTCCTCGCCCGGCGCGGCGGTCGACTGAAAGCGGGCCAGCTCGAGGATCGCCGCCCGCTGGGCCTCGTCCTCGTAAAGCCCTTCCTTCACCACCGCCCCGAAGTTCTTCCAGAAGACGGCATAGTCGTCGGGCGCTTGCTCCGCCTTGCGCTTGAGCTCGCCCAGCACCCGCTTGACCACCGCCTTGCGGATCTTGGCGATCACGGGATTGGCCTGCAGCATCTCGCGGCTGACGTTGAGCGGCAGGTCCTCGCTGTCGATGACGCCGCGCAGGAAGCGCAGGTAGGGCGGCACCAAGCCGGCGCAGTCGTCGGTGATGAACACCCGCTTGACGTAGAGCTTCACGTGGTGCTGCCGCTCGGGGTGGAACAGGTCGAACGGCCGGCTCGCCGGCACGAACAGCAGGCCGCTGTATTCGATCACCCCCTCGGCCTTGAAATGCAGGTGCAGCCAGGGATCGTCGAAGCCGTGGCTGACGTGGTGATAGAACTCGCGGTACTGTTCCTCGCTGATCTCCGACTTCGGCCGGGTCCAGAGCGCCGAGGCCTGGTTGAGGGTCTCGCCGGCGCCGGTCGCCTGGTCCGCCAGCACGATGGGGATCGCGATGTGATCGGAATAGGTGGTGACGATGCGGCGGATCTCCTCGGGCGCGAGGAAGCCCTCCTCCCCCTTCTTCAGGGTGAGCGCGATCTCGGTGCCGCGCGCCAGCTCGCGATCGCTTTCCGAGACCTCGAAGCTGCCCTTGCCGTCGGAGCGCCAACACCAGACCTGATCCTCACCGGCCTTGCGGCTGGTGACCTCGACCGAATCCGCCACCATGAAAGCGGAATAGAAGCCGACGCCGAATTGGCCGATCTGGCTGACGTCGGCCTCGGCGTCCTCGAGCTGGGCGACGAACGCGGCGGTGCCCGAGCGCGCGATCGTCCCCAGGTTCTCGACCAGCTCGTCGCGGTTCATGCCGATGCCGTTGTCGGCGATGGTCAGGCGACGGCCGGCTTTCTCGGCGGTGATGCGGATCTTGAACTCCGGATCCTCGGCGATCAGGTCGGGATGGGCGATCGCGGCGTAGCGCAAGCGGTCGCACGCGTCCGAGGCATTGGAGATCAGCTCGCGCAGGAAGATCTCCTTGTGCGAATAGAGGGAGTTCGCGACGATGTCGAGAAGGCGGCTGACCTCAGCCTGAAAGGAAAGCGTTTCTGCGCTCATGCCAGACCTTCTTCTTGCTGGCCCGCTGCCGAACAACGCGACCATCGCTCGACCGCGGGTCAGGCGCACGACTGGAAGACGGGCCAGATATGTGCTGCGCGGCCGCGCCCCGCAACCCCTTAGCTGACGGAACAGCGAATTTGGCGAGGGACGAGAACGACGCGAACGCGACGGCGGAGTCGTCCACGGAGCGCGATCGGGCGGCGCGGCGAAGGATGGTCGAGGTGATCGCCGCCGAGGTGGCGGAAACCGGCCGCTGGCTGGAGAAGGACCACCTGGACGAGGCGGTGATGGCGGCCATGGCGGAGGTGCCGCGCCACGCCTTCGTGCCGGCCGGCCGCCGCGAGGAGGCCTATGAGAACCGCCCGCTGCCGATCGGCTTCGGGCAGACCATCTCGCAGCCCTTCATCGTCGCCATCATGACCGACCTGTGCGGCGCCGGCCCAGGGCGCAAGGTGCTCGAGGTCGGCACCGGCTGCGGCTATCAGGCCGCCGTGCTGGCCGCGACCGGCGCCCGGGTCTTCACCGTCGAGACGGTGCCCGAACTGGCCGAGCAGGCGGCCGAGCGGCTCAGCGAGCTCGGCTACGGCGACGTCCAGGTGCGCCAGGGCGACGGCTCCAAGGGC
>JAWWCG010000773.1:0-2099 GCA_033720555.1 Kiloniellales bacterium
CGGCCACGACGATGCGGTAGAACGGCCGCTTTTTGGCGCCGCCGCGCGCCAGTCTGATCCGTAAGGACATGTCTTTCCTCTCTTACTCCGGATTAAAAGCTCGTCATTCCGCGCGATAGCAGACGGCTTGCAGCTTGTTGCCGTCGGCATCGCGCACGTAGGCGCCGTAGTAGGTCTTCGAATAGCGCGGGCGCGGGCCCGGCGCCCCTTCGTCGCTGCCGCCGGCCGCGAGCGCCGCCGCGTGGAAGGCGTCGACCGCCGCGCGGCTCGGCGCCAGGAAAGCGCAGTGCCAGCCGTTGCCGCGTTCCGCCGGGCGGCCGTCGAACGGCGCCAGCACCCAGAACGTCGCCGGCGAGGTCGCGCTCTCGCCGTAGGCGAAGTGATCGTCGCCCTCGACCACCCGGACATAGCCGAGCGCGGCCATGACCTTCGCGTAGAACGCCTTGGCGCGGGCGATGTCGTTGCTGCCGACGGTGACGTGACTGATCATGGCGCCCCGCTATCTCGGAAAGCCGCCGGGCCCGCCCGGAAAGCCGCCCGGCAGGCCGTGGCGCATCAGGCCCTTCTTGCCCAGCTTCTTCACCTTCTTCATCATTCGCCCGGCCTCCTGGTGCTGCTTCAAGAGCTTGTTGACCTCCTGAACGCTGGCGCCGGATCCCTTGGCGATGCGCTGCTTGCGGCTCGCCTTGATGATCTCCGGCCGGCGGCGCTCGTGGGGCGTCATGGAGGAGATGATCGCCAGTTGGCGCCGGATCAGGCCGTCGTCGATCTGGGCGCCCTTCATCTGCTGCTGGATCTTGGGCACCCCCGGCAACATGCCCATGAGGCCGCCCAGGCCGCCCATTTTCTGTAGCTGGCGCAACTGGTTGGCGAGGTCGTCCAGGTCGAAGCGGCCCTTCTCGATCTTCTTGACCAGCTTCTCGGCCTCTTCCATCTCGATGGTCTCGGCCGCCTTCTCGACCAGGGAGACCACGTCGCCCATGCCGAGGATGCGCCCGGCGACCCGCTGGGGATGGAAGACCTCGAGGGCGTCCAGCTTCTCGCCGGCGCCGAGCAGCTTGATCGGGCAGCCGGTCACCGCCTTCATGGAGAGCGCCGCGCCGCCGCGCGCGTCGCCGTCGATCCGGGTGAGCACGATGCCGCTCAGGCCGACCTTCTCGTGGAAGCCGCGCGCCACGGCGACCGCGTCCTGGCCGGTCATGGCGTCGGCCACCAGCAGGGTCTCGTGCGGCTTGGTGGCGTCGCGCACCGCGGCGACCTCGGCCATCAGCTCTTCGTCGATGGCGAGCCGGCCGGCGGTATCCAGCAGCACCGCGTCGTAGCCCTCCAGCGCCGCCGTCTGCACCGCGCGGCGGGCGATCGCGACCGGCGGCTCGCCGGGCACGATGTCGAGGCACCGCACCTCCGCCTGGCCGCCCAGCACGGCGAGCTGTTCCTGGGCCGCCGGGCGCCGCACGTCGAGGGAGGCCATCAAGGCCTTCTTCTTTTCCCGCTCCTTGAGGCGCAGGGCGATTTTCGCGGTGGTGGTGGTCTTGCCCGAGCCCTGCAGGCCGACCATCAGGATGACCGCCGGCGGCGTCACGTCGAGGACGAGGGGCACGGCCTCGCTGCCGAGGGTCTCGACCAGGTGGTCGTGGACGATCTTGACCACCATCTGGCCCGGCGTCACCGAGCGCAGGACGTCCTGGCCGACCGCCTTCTCGCGCACCGCCTCGATGAAGTCCTTGACCACCGGCAGCGCGACATCGGCCTCGAGCAGCGCCACGCGCACCTCGCGCAAGGCCTCGGTGACGTCGCTTTCGCTGAGGGCGCCGCGCCGCTTCAGGCGCTCGAACACCTCGCCCAGGCGTTCCTGGAGATTATCGAACATGAGCGCCTCGCCAACTCCGGCCGTTCTGCTCGACCCCGCCCAACGTGGATCGCGCCGGTGCGCGAAACTCGCGGACCGGCGTGGCTCTCGTGCGAACCCGGTGACCCGTCGCTAGGTGTGAGCGGGGCGGAGACTAGGCAAGTGGGAAAAGCGCGTCAAGCGTGCCGTGGCGGCCCGCGCTTCACGCCGCGGCGAACTTGACGCCCATCTTGTTGGCGTGCCGCCAGCA
>JAWWCG010000774.1:0-2098 GCA_033720555.1 Kiloniellales bacterium
CGGCTCGCCGAGGCCGACTGGATCGTCGAGGCGGTGGTCGAGAACCTGGCGGTCAAGCGCGGCCTCTACGAGCGGGTCGAGGCGGCGCGCAAGCCAGGCTCAATCGTTAGTTCAAATACGTCGACCATCCCATTGGAAAAATTGGTCGAAGGACTGCCGGCGTGCTTCGCCGAAGACTTCCTGATCACCCATTTCTTCAATCCGCCGCGCTACATGCGCTTGCTCGAGCTGGTGACCGGGCCGGCGACCCGGGCCGACGCGGTCGCGGCCGTGCGGGCGTTCGCCGACCGGCGGCTCGGCAAGGGCGTGGTCGATTGCCACGACCGGCCGGGCTTCGTCGCCAACCGCATCGGCATCTTCTGGATGCAGTGCGGCGTGGTGGCGGCCCAGGACCACGGCGTCAGCGTGGAGGAGGCCGACGCCGTGCTGTCGCGGCCGGTCGGCATCCCCAAGACCGGCCTCTTCGGCCTGCTAGACCTGGTCGGCCTCGACCTGCACCCCAAGGTGGACGCCAGCATGGCGGCGCTGCTGGGCGAGGACGACGCCTACCACGCCTGGCGCCGGCCGTGGCCGCTGCTCGAGCGCCTGATCGCCGAGGGCTATACCGGCCGCAAGGGCAAGGGCGGCTTCTACCGGCTCGACCGCAGCGGCGGCAAGCGGGTCAAGGAGGCGCTCGATCTCGCCACCGGCGACTACGCCCCGGCCGGCAGGCCGGCGCTGGAAAGCCTCGACGCCGCCAAGGCGGGCGGCCTCAAGGCGCTGGTCGCGCATCCCGACCGCGGCGGCCAGTTCGCCTGGACCGTGCTGTCCCACACCCTGGCCTACGTCGCCGCCCTGGTGCCCGAGGTGGCCGACGACATCGTCGCCGTCGATCGCGCCATGACCCTGGGCTACAACTGGAACGACGGGCCCTTCGCGCTAATCGACCGCCTGGGCGCGGCGGACTTCGCCGCGCGGCTGGAGGCGGAGGGGCGCGCCGTGCCGCCGCTGCTGCGCGCCGCGGCCGAAGCCGGCGGCTTCTACCGGGTCGAGGGCGGCCGGCTGCAGTACCTCACCGTCGACGGCGGCTACGCCGAGGTGGTTCGCCCCGAGGGCGTGCTGCTGCTGGAAGACGTCAAGCGCGGCGCGAAACCGCTGGCGAGGAACGGCTCGGCCAGCCTGTGGGACCTGGGCGACGGCGTCGTCTGCCTCGAAGTCCACACCAAGATGAACAGCATCGACCCGGACGTGCTGCAAATGGTCGGCCGCGCCGTCGCGCTGGTGGCGAAGGCCCACAAGGCGCTGGTGATCTACAACGAGGGCAGCCATTTCTCCGCCGGGGTCAACCTCGGCCTCGCCCTCTTCACCGCCAACGTCGGCGCCTGGGAGCAGATCGACGAGATGTCGGAGGCCGGCCAGAAGGCGTTCCTCGCCTTGCAGCGGGCGCCCTTTCCGGTGGTCGCCGCGCCGGCCGGCATGGCGCTCGGCGGCGGCTGCGAGCTGATGCTCCACGCCGACGCCATCCAGGCCCACATCGAAAGCTACGTCGGCCTGGTCGAGGCGGGCGTCGGACTGGTGCCGGCCTGGGGCGGCTGCACCGCGATGCTGGCGCGCTACGCCGCCGATCCCAAGCGCCCGCGCGGGCCCATGCCGCCGGTCGCCGCCGCCTTCGAGACCATCGGCATGGCCAAGGTCGCGAAGTCGGCCGCCGAGGCGCGGGAGCTCGGCTTCCTGCGCGCCGGCGACGGCATCACCTTCAACCGCGACCGGCTGCTCGCCGACGCCAAGGCGCGGGCGCTCGCGCTGGCCGGGGACTATCGGCCGCCCGAGGCGGTCGCGCTCAGCCTGCCCGGCCTGTCGGGCAAGGCGAGCCTCGCCTTCGCGGTGCGCGATCTCAAGGCCAAGGGCTTGGTCGCGCCCCACGACGAGGTGGTCGCCGCCGCGCTCGCCGGCGTCTTGAGCGGCGGTCAGGACGCCGACATGACCGAGCCGATGAGCGAGGAGGCGGTCCACGCCCTCGAGCGCCAGGCCTTGATGGGCCTGATCAGGACCGAGGCCTCGCTCGCCCGCATGCAGCACATGCTGGACACCGGCAAGCCGCTCAGGAACTGACCGCGAG
>JAWWCG010000775.1:0-2091 GCA_033720555.1 Kiloniellales bacterium
GAGCACGCCGAGCGCCAGGCTCACGAGGCCGGCCGCGGTCCCCTCGGCATAGGCTTCCAGGGCCGTCAGGTCGGCCGGCGGCTCGTGGGTGAGGTCGGCCTCGCGGGCATCGATCAGCCGGTCGAAGGGCGCGCGCGGCAGGCCGCGCCCGGCGACCGCCCGCGCCAGGGGCTGAACCACGGCATGGCGGCGCGCGCTGCCCCGGTAGATCCCGTCGATCGCCTCGCGCCACCACTGCAGGCGGATCTGCCCCAGCATCGCCTCGCTCACCATCTCCGCCGTCCTGGCGACCTCCAGGTTGAAGGCGTAGAGCGCGAAGAGGTCCTCGCGGCGCCCGGCCGGCGCGAACACGGCGGTTAGATAGCGCTCCCGGTCCAGGCGGCGGACCTGGTCGGCGCAGTAGCTGAGGCGGCTCCCGGCCATGTGCGCGATTCGCTCCCCTTGCCCAAGCCGCCTCACTATAGAGCCGGACGCCAACGCAGCAAATGCAGGCAAACGCTTGGCAAAACAATGTTTTGGCCCTATGGTCGGCGGTCCAAGAACGGTCGAGGTCTCGGCCGACAAAAACGGTCAAGACCGGCCGCCACGCCGGAGCCGCCCGCAGCGAGCGCGACGGCGCCGGCCCGGTGGCGCGCCGGCGACGCCAAGGGGTTCGAAAGGGGGTCTATCATGGCTGCAATTCTCACCGACTTGGGACGGACGGTGATCGCCGGCCTGGTGCTGACGGTAATTCTGTTCCTGCTCTACTGGGTCACCCAGGGCTATTCCGGGGCCGACTTCGGTCCCTTCTTCTTCCGCTGGCTGCACGTGCTGAGCGGCGTCATGTGGATCGGGCTCCTGTGGTACTTCAATTTCGTCCAGATCCCCAACATGGCGAAGATTCCGGACGAGCAGAAGCCGGCGATCGGCAAGGTGATCGCCCCGGCCGCGCTGTTCTGGTTCCGCTGGGGCGCCATGGCCACCATCATCACCGGCCTGATCCTGGCGATGCTGAACGGCTATCTGGTGGAAGCCATCCTGCTCGGCCTGACCGACGGCGTGCCGAAGCACACGGCGATCGGCATCGGCATGTGGCTGGGGACCATCATGTGGTTCAACGTCTGGTTCGTCATCTGGCCGAACCAGAAGCGCGCGCTGGGCATCGTCGAGGTCGACGCCGACACCAAGGCCAAGTCGGCGCGCACCGCCATGCTGTTCTCGCGCACCAACACCCTGCTGTCGATCCCCATGCTGTTCGCCATGGTCGCGGCGCAGAACATCTTCTGATCGGTCGGCAGGCGATCGACCGCCGCTTCGGGGCCGGGCCTCTTGGGGTCCGGCCCTTTTGCTTGCCGGCCGGCGACGGCCGATCACTCGACCGCGATCAGGGCGGCGGCGGCGCGGCGCTCCTCGGCCATCAGCAGGTTGAAGGTGCGGCAGGCGGCGCCGGTGTCCATGGCTTCGATCACCACGCCCTCGGCCCTAAGCGCATCGCGCAGGGGCTTGGGCACCATGGCGGCTTTCGCGCCGCAGCCGAGCAGCAGCACGTCGATCGGCGGCTCGGCCCGCGCGACCTCGGCCAAGGCCTCCGCCGTGAGCTCGGCCATGTCCGTGACGGCCCACGGCGCCGTGCGGTCGGCGAACACCAGGAGAGAGCCCTTGTGCAGGGTCCTGCTCACGCGAAAGGCGCCTTCGCCGTAACCCTCGATGACTTGGCGCCCGCTTGCCGTGCTGTCGGTGATCTGCATGAAACCCGTGGGCCGGGTCAGCCGGCCTCGGCCGCCTTGCCTTTGCCCGGTTCGTCCGTGGCCGCGTCCTCTTCGCCCTCTGCCTCAGCGCCCGCTTCTCCTGGGGCGGTCTGACCGCGGACGTTGAAGTTGGCCAGCAGCGGCACCGCCAGCGCGACCGAGGAATAGGTGCCGATGCACACGCCCCAGATCAGGCCGACGGTGAAACCGCGAATGACGGGCCCGCCGAACAGAAACAGCGCGAGCAGCGCCAGCAAGGTGGTGACGCTGGTCAGGATGGTGCGCGAGAGCGTCTGGTTGATCGAGCGGTCGAGCAGCTCCAGCAGCGGCATCTTCTTGTACTTGCGCAGGTTCTCGCGCACCC
>JAWWCG010000776.1:0-2085 GCA_033720555.1 Kiloniellales bacterium
ACTCATGTAAACCCATGAAAATTCTAAATTTAACGGGAGTTTAACCGCCTTCGAGGCAGGCTTCGGGCTAGCGTGGACTGGGACGCAGTTCGGCTGCGGCCCGCCAAGGCTTAGCAGACGGATCAGGCAGGATGTTCGGTTCTTCGGTCGGAAACCTGTTCAAATCCAGCGAGAAGCTGCTCGACGTGCGCGAGGGAGCGACCTATCGCCATCGGGTCCCGGGCGAGCTGACGGAGACGGCCAAGGTTTTGCACGTCGGGCCGGACCCCATGGGAATCACCCACGTCCGCTACCACGTGATGGTCGAAAGCGAACGGGACAAGCGGGCTAATTTCGAGGATTCCCGCACGCTCAACATCGAGACCTTCAGCGATTATTTTTCGGAAACGGTGGAGGCCGAGACTCCCGAGCCTCCGCCAGCGGACCCCGCCACCTAGACCGTTCCAACGCTGGATCTGGCGCCAGCCGGTGGCTGCGGTCGCGCCTCAACTCACGACATTGTAGAGAATCACGGGCTTCGATTTGTTCTTGAGCTCGATTTCGCCGATCCTTTCGCAGGCGAAGGATTGGCGCACGCTCTCGTAGATGTCCTCGCCGATCACGATCTGGTTTTCGCCGGCAACGCTCTGATAGCGCGCCGCCGTGTTGACCACGTCGCCGATCACGGTGAAGTCGAGCCGCGCCAGGGATTCCGAGCCGATGTTGCCGCTCACCACCTGACCGGCGTTGATGCCGATCGAGACGCGTACCGGCGGCAGACCGTCGCCGCTGTCGGACGCGAGCTGGTCGAGCTTTGCGCGAATGGCGAGGGCGGCATCGAGGGCCCGGTCGACGTGATACTCACCGCGGAAAATCGTCATCACCGCATCGCCGATGAATTTGTCCACCGCGCCCTCGAGGTTGATGACCTCCGGCACGATCAGGTCGAAAAGGCGGTTGAGGATCTGCACCACTTGATCGGCCGGCAGGTTTTCCGCGATTGACGTGAAGTTGCAGATATCGACGAACATGACGGTCGCGTCGATCGCCTCGTTGGCCAGGAGACGGTCCTGAAACTGTTGATTGGTCATGAAGTTGAGGACGTTCTGGTCGACGTACATCTTGAGAATGTCATTTTCCCGGATCGCCTTCAGGGTGGCCTTGGCCCGCTGCACCTCGTCGAGGGTCTTGTTCAGGGTGTTCTCGAGGTCCTGGAAGTCGATGGGCTTGGTGATGAAATCGTAGGCGCCGCGATTCATCGCCTTGCGGATGTTGGCCATGTCGCCGTACGCCGAGACGACCACCGCCCGGGTGAGCGGGTTGAGATCGTGCAGCCGGCGGAGGAGGTCCAAGCCGTCCATCCGCGGCATGTTGATGTCGGTCAGCACCACGTCGGTCTGCGGGTCGGCCTCGAGCCGCTCCACGGCCTCCATCCCGTCATGGGCGAAGGCGAAATCGAACTGGCCCTCGCGGATCTGCCGGCGGAACTTCTGCCGCAGCAGGATTTCCAGGTCGGGTTCGTCGTCGACGGCCAGGATCTTGGTCATCATCGTCAATGTCCCGCTTCGCTCACCGCCGGTCTTCGGCTGTCGTGCAAATGGTCATGTGCGTTGCTCCTCCTGGGTCCGCTGCGCGGCCTTTCGGGGGCCGGCCGGAAGGACGATGTGGAACTCGCTGCCTTTTCCCTCGGTGGCGCTGGCCTCCAGACGGCCGCCGTGCTGCTGGACCACGATGTCGTAGGAGATCGAGAGCCCGAGCCCGGTGCCTTCGCCGGCTGCCTTGGTGGTGAAGAACGGCTGGAAGATTTTCGACAACACCTCTTCGGGCATTCCCGGACCGTTGTCGCGGATGCGGATCTCGACCTCCTCGCCACGGCGCGCGGTCGATAGGAAGAGCTTGGGGTCATAGCCTTGCCCTTTATCCTGGGACTTCTGATGGATCGCCTGAAGGGCGTTGGTGATGATGTTCAGAATCACGCGTCCGATGTCCTGCGCGACCATTTGGATCGGCTGGAGGTCGGTATCCAGATCGCGCTCGATGGTCACGTTGAAATCCGTAGTCTGCGCCCGCATGCCGTGGTAGGCGAGATTGGCATAGTCCTCGACC
>JAWWCG010000777.1:0-2072 GCA_033720555.1 Kiloniellales bacterium
CCTACCTCGCCGCCGGCGCCGACGCGATCGAGACCAACAGCTTCGGCGGCTCGCCGATCACCCTCGCCGAGTTCGGGCTCGAGATCGAAGCCTTCGAGATCAACAAGCGCGCCGCCGAGCTGGCCCGCGAGGCGATCGAGGCCTTCGCCGGCGACGGCCGCCCGCGCTTCGTCCTCGGCGCGGTCGGGCCGGGCACCAAGCTGCCGAGCCTGGGCCAGGTCAACTACGCGCGCCTGGAGGACGCGCTCGCCGTGCAGTGTGGCGGCCTCCTCGCCGGCGGCGCCGACGCCTTCCTGATCGAGACCTGCCAGGACCCGCTGCAGATCAAGGCCGCCGTCAACGGCGCGAAGCGGGCCCGCGCGGAGGCCGGGGCCGACACCCCCGTCATCGTCCAGGTAACCGTCGAGACCACCGGCACGCTCCTGGTCGGCAGCGACATCGCCGCCGCGGCGACCGTCGTCCACGCCCTCGACGTGCCGATGATCGGGCTCAACTGCGCCACCGGCCCCCAGGAGATGGCCGAGCACGTGAAGTGGCTGGGCGAGTCCTGGGCCGGGCCGATCTCGGTGCTGCCCAACGCCGGCCTGCCCGAGCTGGTCGACGGCGAGACCCGCTATCCGCTCTCCCCGGACGAGCTCGCCTCCTGGCTGGCGCGCTTCGTCGCCGAGGACGGGGTCAATATGATCGGCGGCTGCTGCGGCACCACCGCGGAACACATCGCCGCCCTCGACGCCATGCTGCGCGAGCGCGCCGGCACGTCCGCGCGGCCGGCCCCGGTCCGGCGCGCGGCGAGCTGGACGCCTGCCCTCGCCTCGCTCTACGGCCAGGTGCCGCTGCGCCAGGAACAGGCCTATCTCTCCATCGGCGAGCGCTGCAACGCCAACGGCAGCCGCAAGTTCCGCCAGCTCCAGGACGCGGCCGACTGGGAGGGCTGCGTCGCCATGGGCCGCGAGCAGGTGAACGAGGGCTCCCACGCCCTCGACCTCTGCACCGCCTTCGTCGGCCGCGACGAAGCCGCCGACATGAACGAACTGGTGAGCCGCCTGCGCGGCGCCGCGACCGCGCCGCTGGTGTTCGATTCGACCGAGCTGCCGGTGCTCGAGCGGGCGCTCGCGCTCTACGGCGGCAAGGGCGTCATCAACTCGATCAACTTCGAGGACGGCGAAGCGCCGGCGGCCGCCCGCCTGGCGCTCGCCAAGCGCTTCGGCGCGGCGGTGATCGCGCTCACCATCGACGAAGAGGGTATGGCCAAGACGGCCGCGCGCAAGGTCGAGATCGGCAAGCGCCTGGCCGACTTCGCGTGCGACGCGCACGGCCTGCCGCCGAGCGACCTGATCCTCGACCCGCTCACCTTCACCATCTGCACCGGCAATACCGACGACCGCAAGCTCGGCCTGTGGACGCTCGAGGCGATCGAGGAGCTGCGCGAAGCGCTGCCCGAGGTTCAGCTCGTGCTCGGCGTCTCCAACATCTCCTTCGGCCTCAACCCGGCGGCCCGCCAGGTCTTGAACTCGGTGTTCCTGGACGAGGCGATCGGCCGCGGCCTGACCGGCGCCATCGTCCACGTCAGCAAGATCCTGCCGCTGCACAAGATCCCCGAGGCCGAGCTGCGCGCCACCCAGAACCTGATCTTCGACCGCCACGAGAACGGCAACCCGCTGGAAGCCTTCCTCGACCTGTTCGCCGACCGGAAGGTGGCGGACGAGGCCAAGGCCCAGCCGCCCGCCAAGGTCGAGGAGCGCCTCGCCCGGCGCATCGTCGACGGCGACCGCCAGGGCCTCGACGCCGACCTCGACCTGGCGATGCAGGAGCACCCGCCGCTCGACATCGTCAACGAGTTCCTCCTGGACGGCATGAAGACGGTGGGCGAGCTGTTCGGCGCCGGCAAGATGCAGCTCCCCTTCGTGCTGCGCTCGGCGGAGTGCATGAAGGCGGCGGTCGCCTACCTCGAGCCCCACATGGACCGGGTCGAGGGCCAGGAGAAGGGCACCATCGTGGTCGCCACGGTGAAGGGCGACGTGCACGACATCGGCAAGAACCTGGTCGACATCATCCTCACCAACAACGGCTAC
>JAWWCG010000778.1:0-2071 GCA_033720555.1 Kiloniellales bacterium
CGCTCGCTCGCGTCGCTATCGTGTATAACGATATAGGCCCGGAGAGGCGCGGCGCACGTGCCGATCGGGTATTTCAGCCTTGCCCGGCGCGCATGGCTCGGGGCCCGGCGCACGGCTAAGTCCCGCCCTCCTCGGCGAACACCTTGCGGGCGATGCGGAAGCATTCCACGCCGACCGGCACGCCGCAGTAGACCGCGACCCGGTGCAGGATCGCCTGGATCTCGTCCGGGCTGACGCCGTTCCTGATCGCGCCCCGCAGATGGAGCTCCCATTCGTGCATGCGGTTGAGCGCCGCGATCATCGCCAGGTTGAGCATGGAGCGGGTCTTCGGGTCGAGCCGCTCGTCGCCCCAGGCGAAGCCCCAGCAGTATTCCGTGACCAATTCCTGGAACGGGCGGTTGAAGTCGTCGGCCTGGGCCAGCGACCGCTCCACATAGGCCTCGCCCAGGACCGCCTTGCGCTTGGCGAGACCCTTTTCGAAACGCTCCTTGTCCATGCTCCGCTTCCTCCGTGTGGGTGACGTGCGTGTCTGTGCGTGTGCGACGCGGCGGCGATGGCCGGCCATCCGGCGCCCGACGGGAATCGACCATAGACCGGGGCGCCGACCGGCGCGAGGGCGAGAGCCGGCGACGGGGGTCGACTATCGGGGGTCGGCCGCCGGGGGTCGGCCGCCGGGGCGTCTCACGCGGACGTGACGGCGGCGCGGTTTCCTCGTTCCCTCGCGGCCCCCATATCTGTGGGATCGGCGACTTCGGCCGGTTTCGGCGAGAGGAGACCCAGGACGTGGCCTTGAGAACGACGCGCCGCCAGCTCGTGACCGCCGCGGCGGCTGCCGGCGTGGCGGGCCTCGCGCTCCATCGACCGGCCGGCAGAGCCCTGGCGGCGCTAACCGCCACGCCGCCGCAGACCACCGGACCGTTCTATCCCGTCGAGCTGCCGCTCGATTCCGACAACGACCTGGTGCAGGTCGCCGGGCGAGCCGAGCAGGCGGCCGGGCAAGTGCTCCACCTCTTCGGCCGGGTGCTGGACCCCGACGGCCGGCCGCTTTCCGGCGCGCAAGTGCAGATCTGGCAGTGCGACGCCCAGGGCTACTATCATCATCCGGGCGACCGCGGCGGACGGGCCGACCCGAACTTCCAGGGCTTCGGCACGGCGCGCGCCGCCGCCGACGGCACCTACCGCTTTCGCACCCTGCGCCCGGTGCCCTATCCCGGACGCACGCCGCACATTCACTTCGCGGTGCTGGGCGCCGAGTTCGAGACCCTGGTCACCCAGATGTATCTGCGCGGCGAGCCGCTGAACGAGCGCGACGGCCTGTTCCGCAGCATCCGCGACCCGGCCCAGCGGGACAGCGTGCTGGTGGCCGTCGCGCCGGCGCCCGAGGTGGAGGCCGGCGCCGAGGCCGGCACCTTCGACCTGGTGGTCGCCCGCAGCCTGTTCAAAAGCTAGAGAGTTTTCCGTTCTCACGGAACCGGTCCACACCCCCGTCCGGCCACCCCTAGCATACGATGGCATGGGTGGCCGGGCGGGGGTGCGGGCCGGTGCGATTCCAGGTGAGTGGAAAATGCTCTAGCCTTTAGACGCCGATCCGGCACCGAACCGGCGCAAAGCAAGAGGGCCCAGGACACTGGCCCGGGCCCTCGCCCTCGTGGTCTGTGCGCCGCGCTTACTCGCCGCGCATCATGCCCAGAATGTTGAGGATCCAGATGAACAGGGTCACGAAGGATCCGTAGAGCAGGAAGGCGCCGAAGATCGCCTTGCGGGTCACGACGTCGTGGCCCTCGTTCTCGTAGTACATGTTCTTGATCATCTGGGTCTCGTAGGCGGTCAGCCCCGAGAACACCAGCACCACGATGATCGAGAGGATCAGCTCGAAGCCGGCGCTTTGCACGAAGAAGACGTTGACCAGCAGCGCGATCAGGATGCCCCAGGTCGCCATGACCAGGAACGCGCCCATCGGCGCCAGGTTCTTCTTGGTGGTGTAGCCGAACAAGCTGAGGCCTGCGAAGGTGGCCGCCGTGATGAAGAAGGCGCGGGCAATCATCATGGGGTCGATCTGGCCGTAGACCCA
>JAWWCG010000779.1:0-2070 GCA_033720555.1 Kiloniellales bacterium
TCGACCGATTCGCCATAGCGCGGATAGGGCAGGCACTCGCCGCGCCCGGTCACGCCCGCTTGCGCGAGCTCGACCACGACCACGTCGGACTGGGTCCGGCTGCCGCGCGAAATCGTAAAAGCGCTGGCAAGCGGGAAAGCTTCGTGACGAACCGCGAGATCGATCATGAACTGCCCGGAGACTATCTGGAGACTATCTGAAGGGCCGACGCGCTAGATGATCCGGTCCACCAGCCGGCCGACCCCATCGCGCACGGGATCGACGGCGGGCAGTGCAACCTCGGCCTCCAGTTCGGCCAGGCACGCCTTGGCGGCCTCGGGGTCCAGGCGCGAGGTGTTGACGGCGAGGCCGACGCAGACCACGGCCGGATTGGTCAGACGCGCCGCCGCCAGGTTCGTCTCGATGCAGGTCCGGATGTCGGGCAGCGGATAGTGCGGCAAGCCACGCATGTGGGTGCGGGTCGGTTCGTGGCACATGACGATCGCGTCGGGCTGCGAGCCGTGCAGCAAGCCCAGGCTGACGCCCGCATAGGAGGGATGGAACAGCGAGCCTTGTCCCTCCACCAGGTCCCAATGGTCGGGGTCGTTGGCGGGGCTCAGGCTCTCGCTCGCGCCGGAAATGAAATCGGCCACCACCGCGTCGACCGAGACGCCGCCGCCGGCGATCAGGATGCCGGTCTGGCCGGTCGCCCGAAAATCCGCCTTCAGGCCGCGCGCTCGCATCTCCCGCTCCAGCGCCAGGGAGGCGTACATCTTGCCGCAGGAGCAATCGGTGCCGACGGTGAGCACGCGCTTGCCCGGCCGCGCCTTGCCGTCGCCGACCGACAAGGTCTTGCTCGGATGACGCACGTCGAACAGCCGCCGGCCGTTGCGCCGCGCCGCTTCGGCCAGTTCGGGGACATCGGCCAGCTTGCTGTGCAACCCGGCCGCCAGATCGAAGCCCGTGTCGAGCGCCTGGACCAAGACTTCCGCCCAACTGTCCGAAATGACGCCGCCGCGGTTGGCGACACCGATCACCAACGTTTTCACGCCTTGCTCGGCCGCTTCCTCGAGGGTCAATTCCGGCAGGCCCAGATCGGCCTTGCAGTCGGTGAACCTGAGTTGCCCGACGCAGATCTCCGGACGCCAGTCGGCGATCCCTTGGGCCGTCTTGGCGGCCAACTGGTCGGGCGCGTCGCCCAGGAACAAGAGATAGGGCTGCTGGATCTTCATCGATACCCCCTGCGCTTACCCTCAAGCCCGCGCCGTCCCGGCGGGCGTCCCCGACATCTACCCAATTTGCGCGGCCGGGGGCAGTCGAAAATTTCTCTCAGGCCGTTTGCGCGGCCTGCCCGGCCTCGCCGGCCAACCTGGGCGCTTCCCTCTGGAATAATACCACAAGCTCGTCCATCACCGCGCGCACGCTGGGGGTGCGGCGCAGATCGCGATGCACGATGAGATATTGCGCGCTGACCAGCTCGGCCAAGGGCGGCGTGAGGCGCACCAGGGCCGGGTCCCAATCGCCCGAGAAACAGGGCAGGACGCCCAGGCCCGCCCCGCGGCGCACCGCCTCGTGAAGCACCAGCCCATTGTTGACCCGCACCGCCGGCACGCGGCCCGCCAGGCGCGCCAGCACCCACTGCTGATCGGTGAAACGGGAGTGCTCGTCGTCATATCCGACCCAGGGACACTCGCGATAGCGGGCTTCGCTCCGCGCCGCGGGAATGCGCTCGACCACCCCCCGCTCGCCATAGACGGCATAGGCGAGATCGCCCAGCCGGCGCGCGACAAGGCCCGGGTTCTCAGGCATGCATTCGCGAATCAGGAGGTCGGCCTCGCGCTTGGACAGGTTGGCGCCCAGATGGGTGAAGGCCAACTCGATCTCAATCTCAGGCAAGCGCTCCCGCAGTTCCGTCACGAACTCGGCCAGAAACCGCGCCATGGCCTCCATCACGGAAATCCGCACCGTTCCACGCACCGCGTCGGCCAGGCTCGCCTGGCGGCGGTCCAGCGCCTCGGCGGAACGCTCCATCTCCTCCGCTAGGGGCAACAGCTCCGCCCCCGCCGCCGTGGGCACGAAGCCCTCGGGCAA
>JAWWCG010000780.1:0-2069 GCA_033720555.1 Kiloniellales bacterium
CCGTCGAGGGCCCCTTGGGCACCGCCCAGGACTTCAGCACGCCCTCGACCTCGAGGCGGAAATCGTAGTGCAGCGTGGTCGCGTCGTGCTCCTGAACGACGAAGATCGGCCGCTCGCCTGCGTGCGCTTTCTTCCCGGCCGCTTTCTTCCCAGCAGCTTTCTTGCCGGCCGCTTTCTTGCCGGCCGGCTCGGCCGTGCGGGAGAAATCGCGCTTCTTCTGGTATTCCTCGACCGACATTGGACGTCCTCCCCGCGCGCCTCTCTTGCGCCCCGGCCTTCGCCCCCGCGATCGCCGCGGCGCGGCGCACCCTTCTCCAATCATGTAACAATCGAAGTAACGACTTGGAACCCCGGGGGTTCCTCGCGCCGGCCGCCGCCCTTCGCGCCGCTTGCGGACCGCCCCGCTGGGTCCCGCGATCACATTTCGCGACAGCGCGAAACCAAGGCCGCGCTCGTGCGTTGGGTCTAACGATGGAGTTGCGCATCGGCGCCGGCGGGACCGCGACGCCTGCGGGAGCACGGCCCGCCGGCGCGCGGCTGGCAAGGCGCCCGGGATCGCGTATGGTGGTGGCCTATTCAGCTCGGCGCCGCAAAAGCGTCGGAGCGGTGGCGACGAACGGGAAGCTGGAATGAAAGCGTCGGATCTCTTCGTGCGATGCCTGGAGGCGGAGGGCATCACCCATGTCTTCGGCGTGCCCGGCGAGGAGAACGCCGATTTCATGCTCTCGCTCAAGGACTCGCCGATCCGCTTCGTCCTGACCCGCCACGAGCAGGGCGCCGCCTTCATGGCCGAGGTATACGGGCGCCTGACGGGCAATCCGGCGGTCTGCCTGGGCACTCTGGGGCCCGGCGCAACCAACCTGGTCACCGGGGTGGCGGACGCCAATATGGATCGCGCGCCCCTGATCGCGATCACCGGCCAGGGCGCGGTCTCGCGGCAGCACAAGGAAAGCCACCAGGTGATGGACGTGGTGGCCATGTACCGGCCGGTGACCAAATGGGCCCACGCCATCGACGAGGCGGCCACCCTTCCCGAAGTGGTGCGCAAGGCGGTCAGGCTGGCGCGGACGGAAAAGCCGGGGGCGGTCCACCTGGAGCTGCCGGAAGACGTCGCCAAGCGCGAGGTCGAGGCGGCGCCGCTCGAGCCGCGCCGCTTTCGCCGGCCGGGGCCGGACGACAAGACGGTCGACCGCGCCTACGACCTGATCCGCGGCGCGACCACGCCGATCATCCTCGCCGGCAACGGCACGATCCGAAAGCGGGCCAGCAAGCAGCTCCGGCGGTTGTGCGAGGCGACCGGCATCGGCGTGCTCAGCACCTTCATGGCCAAGGGCTGCGTCGACCGGGACGCCGACTACTGCCTGTTCAGCATCGGCCTGCAGCAGAACGACTACGCGGCCCACGCCGTCCGCCAGGCCGACCTGGTCATCGCGCTCGGCTACGACCTGGTGGAATACCCGCCGCGCCTGTGGAACCCGGACGGCGACAAGCCGATCGTCCACATCGACTTCCTGCCGGCGGAGATCGACGCGCAGTACCATCCCCAGGTCGAGTGCGTCGGCGACCTCGCCCATACTCTGTGGATGCTGAACGAGCGGCTCGCGCGCGACGGCGCGCCGCGCTTCGCCCTCGACGGCCAGGCGCGGGTCCGCGCCAAGATGGCCGAGGAGATCGCCGCCTTCGCCGACGACCGCACCGAGGGAACGATCCGCCCGCAGAAGGCGCTGTGGGACCTCCGGCAGGCGCTGGGCCCCGACGACCTGCTGCTGTCCGGGGTGGGCGCCCACAAGATGTGGATCGGCCGCTACTATCACTGCCACGAACCCAACACCTGCCTGATCCCCAACGGCTTCTGCTCCATGGGCATGCCCCTGCCCGGGGCGATCGCGGCGCACCTGGTGTTCCCCGATCGCAACGTCGTCGGGCTCGCCGGGGACGGGGATTTCCTGATGAACGTCCAGGAGATGGAGACCGCGCGCCGGCTCGACGCCAACATCACCCTCATGGTGTGGGTCGACGGCGGCTACGGCCTGATCTCGTGGAAGCAGGACGACGAGTTCGGCGAGCAC
>JAWWCG010000781.1:0-2068 GCA_033720555.1 Kiloniellales bacterium
AGGTCTCCGCATGGTCGATGAGAATCGCCTCCGGCGGCTCGCGCGCCGCCAGCAGGCGGCTCAGCGGATCGCCCCCCGGCACCAGCCGGCAGGGCGGCTTGGCCGCACGGACCAGGGAGTCGAGATCGGGCGGCGCGTCGATCAGCCGGGCGGTCAGCCGCGGGCCCTTGCCCGCCGCCGCTTCGCGCAACACCCGCACGGTCACGGCCGCGCCCTCGTGCAGCGTGCCCTTCGGCGCTTCGGCGAGCGGCAGGAAGCCGGGGCGCGCGAGGCCCAGATCGACGAAGGCCGCGCCCAAGCCGCGGTCGACCGCCGCCACCCGGCCGAGATGGATCTCGCCCAGCCGGCTCGGGTGGTCGTCGCGGCTAATCATCAGGCCGACCAGTCGGCCGTCCGCGACCCAGGCGGCCCGCAGCTCGCCCGGCTGGGCGGAGACCAGCAGCGTCACCACCGGTAGCCCAGTCCCTTCAGCAGGGCCGCCGTTTCCGCCAGCGGCAGCCCGACCACATTGCTATAGGAGCCGTTGATCGCCGGGATGAAGGCCGCCGCCCGGCCCTGAATGGCATAGCCGCCGGCCTTGTCCCGCCATTCGCCGCTCGCCAGGTAGGCCTCGATCTCGTCGTCGGCCAGGCGCTTGAATCGCACGGTGGTGGTCACCAGCCGGCGGGCGCGCCGGCCATCCGGCGCTACCGCGACGACCCCGCCCAGCACCCGATGGCGCCGGCCCGACAGGAGCGCGAGCGTTCGCCGGGCGGCCCCTTCGTCGTCCGGCTTCGGCAGGATGCGCCGGCCCAGGGCGACGACCGTGTCGGCCGCCAGCACGAAGCTGCCCGCGTGGGCCCGCGCCGCGCGCTCGGCCTTCGCCTCGGCCAGGCGCCGAGCGTGGTCGACCGGCCGTTCCTTGCGCCCCGGCCGCTCGTCGACGTCGGCCGGAGCGATGACGTCGGGCACGATACCGATTTGACGCAGAAGCGCCGCTCGCCGCGGCGAGGCAGAGGCCAAAACCAAGGGGGGATGGCTAGAATCAGGCATTGGCCCCGATGGGACGGCGGGGCGGCGCCGGCCGCCGGTCGCCGACCGAGCGGCTATTTATAGCGGAACGTGATGCGACCCGTGGTCAGGTCGTAGGGCGTCATCTCGACGTTGACGCGGTCACCCGCCAGCACCCGGATGCGGTGCTTGCGCATCTTGCCGGCGGTGTGGGCCAGAATCTCGTGATCGTTGTCCAACTTCACTCGGAACATGGCATTGGGCAAAAGCTCGACCACGGTGCCCTGAAACTCGATGAGATCCTCCTTCGCCATACAGTCTTCAATCCGCTGTTGATGCTAGGTTTTTCCGCGCGCTCACCCGCACTGGCGACGGACCGGGCCGGCCGCGAGCGCGCGGATCATACAGAAAAGCTCGGTGCGAAACAAACTTTGCCGCGGACTTTCTCACCGGCACTCGCCGGCAGGCCGCGCGGGCCCGCCGCAGGCGTGGGTGCAGCGGCGCCGGCCGGCGATGCGTAAGCCGCCCCTCGGGCCGCTCCGCGCCCGGCGAAACGGGCTGGTCTTGAGGCTTGCCGACAGTCGCGAGCGCCGCGCCACGGCGATCGGTGGCGCGATAATCGGCGCGACAATCGGTGCAACAAGCGACGCGACCGCCGGCCCGGCCCTTGCGGCAGGCCGACGGGATGGCGCCGTCACAAGCCTGGAATGGCGTCGAACTGAAGCACCAACGCGACGAGCATCGCGACCGTCAGGACTCCCGTCAACACCGTGAACGAGGACATAGGTCTGGCCTCCGTACGCCCCCCCGGGGCGCCTATGGATTGCGCGTGGACCGATTGCATCACAGCACCCCGCGCCCCGCCTCGCCAAGCTGCGCATAGGGGCTCAACGTCATTCGCGATGGCTCGCCCGGAACCGCGGTTTGGGCCGGCGTACGCCCGGATCCCAGGCGGGGCGCACCGACCCGGCGGCGGCGCCGTGCGCGCGAGCGACAGGCGATGGGGCAGCCAGCGCCATCGCCGACGCGCCCCTGGCCAAGGCCGTCTGCACCGTGGCTCAGCCGCCCGAGGAAAGGC
>JAWWCG010000782.1:0-2066 GCA_033720555.1 Kiloniellales bacterium
GACAAGCTGACCACGGTGGTGCCGGCGCGGCTCGCCTTGCGCTTCGGCTGCGAGCTCATCCCGACGCGCATCGAACGCCTCGAGGGCACGCGGTTCCGCGTGAGCGTCTGCGAGCCGATCCGCCCCGACCCCGCCCTCGGCGGCAGGAGGGACCAGGCGATCCAGATGATGATCGAGGTCAACGAGATCTTCGAGCAATGGATCCGCGAGCGCCCGGAGCAGTGGCTTTGCACCAAGCGGGCCTGGGCCAAGGAGCTGATGCCGCAAAGGGTCGCGAGACCGCGCAAGGCCCGCAGCCGGCCGCTGAAAGGCCCGGCGATCGGGCACTAGCCCGCCCTGGGTTCGCCCCCGGGCCGACGATCGCGGCGGCGAAAGAGGCGGCGAAAGGGGGCGGCCGCCGCCGCCCGGCATTGCATAGCGCTTTGGGTTATGCTACGCGCCCGCTCGGCGCGTGCCGGCCCGTGCCTTTGCCGGTATGGTGGCGCAAAGTTTCCATCGTCGGATGTGTCGCATGCTCAACCTCAGTGACGGCGTCAAGAAGTGGTCCATCCTGGTGCCGACAGCGCCGCTGCCGACGCCGTGGCGGGTCGCCAGCCGGCGCAAGTATCTCGCCCGCCTGGAGCTCGCCAAGGCCGAGCAGAGCGACCTCTTGATCATCGGCCACCCCAAGAGCGGCAACACCTGGCTGAGGACCATGATCTCGCGCCTCTACCAGGTGCGCCACGGCCTGCCCGCCTCGCTGATCATCACCTCGGACGAGCTCGCGCGGCGGCATCCCGGCGTGCCGCGGGTCACCGCGACCAACGGCTATTACAGCTACGAGGGCGCGGTCGGCGAGAAGCTGGCGGTCGGCGCGCCCGACTGCGCGCTGCGCCACAAGCAGATCGTCATGCTGGCGCGCAACCCCTGCGATATCGCGGTCTCGTGGTATTTTCAGTTCACCAAGCGGCAGTCGGCCCACAAGCAGGAGCTGATCAACCACTTCATCGATCACCCGATCGACCGCCGCACCGTCTCCATGTGGGACTTCGTGCGCCACAGCGACATCGGCCTGCCGTTCCTGATCGACTACTTGAACACCTGGGAGCGCAACATCCGCGAGCTGGAGCACGGCATGCTGGTGCGCTACGAGGACCTGCGCGCCCAGCCGGCCGAGACCCTGATGCGCATCGTTTCGCCGATCGACGAAAGCCTCACCGTCGAGGAGATCGAGGAGGCCGTGCGCTTCGGCTCGTTCGACAACCTGCGCCAGCTCGAGACCCAGGGCTTCTTCCGGCAAGGCGGGCTGAAGCGGCGCGACCCCAACGACCCGAACGCCTTCAAGGTGCGGCGCGGCAAGGTCGGCGGCTATCGCGATTACTTCACGCCGGAGCAGGTGAGCGAGCTCGAGGCCCTGGCGCGCGAGCGCCTGTCGCCGAGCCTTGGCTATCGCTTCGACGCCGCCGCGCAAGAGGTCGGCGAAGCGGGCGGCTGACGCTCGCCGACACGCCGGTCGACACAGCCGAGACCCCGCCGCCGGGCCGTTACGCGGGCGCCGAGCCGCCGGCCGCTGCCGCCGGCGGGGCGTCGGCGAGGTAGCCGAACAAAGGCGCCTTGCGCCGGGACATGAGCTCGTTGATCGCCGCCACTTGCTCGTCGTCGAAATAGTCGCGGTAGCCGCCGACCTTGGCGCGCCGCACCTTGTAGGAGTCCGGGTTGCCGCGGTCGCCCGGCAAGAGACGCTGGCCGTGGGTGCGGAACACCTGCTTCTGCTCGAGCTGCTTCATGTTCTCGTAGGAGGCGAAGGCGACGGCCTCCTCGATCTGCCGGGCGCTGTAGGCGACGCCGAGGAAGTCCAGCGCCCGCGCCAGCTCCCGGCCCGGCTCGGCGCGCATGTCCTCGTAGCGCACGACGACCGAGTCCCTGACCTTAGGCAGCTCGCGCTGCCAGATCTCGAGGAAATCCAGGATCACCGGCAGGCCCGCCTTGGGGTCCACGACGAAGTCGAACAAGGACACCTCGGCGCCGTGCGGCGGGTAGTCGTTCAGCATCTTCTTGCGCGGCAACATGCGGAACTTCCACTGAAA
>JAWWCG010000783.1:0-2061 GCA_033720555.1 Kiloniellales bacterium
GAGCCTGCGCCTGCAGCCGGACAGCGCGCGGGCGCTCGACCGGCGGGCGCTCACCTTGTGGCTGCTCGGTCGGCGCGAGGACGCGCGGCGGGACCTGGAAGACGCCCACGCCCTCGATCCCGCGCTGCCCTCCTGGCAGGATCGCTTCGAGCAGTTCGAGAAACTTTCCCCATGAGCGGGCGTTCGGCCGCCATGACCTGATCGCCCGCCGCGTCCGCGAGGACGGCCGCGCCACAGTCGAGTACGACGCCAGGTGAACAGCCGAAGCGAGTCCGCTGACGACGCCATGCGCACGCTCCAGGACCTCCCGTCTCGGCTGCGGGACTACGGCGAAAGCCCCGCGCTGATCGCCATGGAAGACCCCATGGCAGACCGCGACGCGCGGGTCACCACCTACGCGGAGCTGGCGGCCCGGGTCTCCCGGCTGGCCGCCGGGCTTCGCCGCTCCGGGCTGGAGGAGGGCGAGGCGGTCGCCATCCTGGCGCCGAACGGCGAGCCGTGGGTCGTCGCGGCGCTCGCCGTGATCGCCGCCGGCGGCCTTCTGGTGCCGCTGGACCTGCGCTTGCCGGCGAAGCTCCTCGCCCACGAGATCGCCGACAGCGCCTGCACTCGGGTGTTCGCCGGGCGGGACTCGCTCGCCGCCCTGGCGCAGGCGACGCCGGAGGGCCGAGCGCTCGAGGTCTACCGGCTGGACGACGGCGAGGATGACGCCGCCGCCCGGAGCTGGCGGAGCTTGATCTCCGACCGGCCGGCCGACCAACCGGCCGACCTGCCGGCGCTCGCGCCGGACGCGCCGGCCGTGCTGTTCTACACCTCCGGGACCACCGGCTTGCCCAAGGGGGTGCCGCTCAGCCACCGCAATCTGCTGGCGAATCTCGACGGCCTCCGCGACCAGAAGCTGGCCTATCCGGGCGTCCGCGCCCTTTTGCCGCTGCCCTTGCACCATGTCTATCCCTTCATGGTGGGGCTGCTGGTGCCGCTCGCCGGCGGGGCCGCGGTCATCCTGCCGGCCGCCGGGACCGGCCCCGAGATCGTCCGCGCGCTGAGACAGGGCCGCGCGACGGTCCTGATCGGCGTGCCCGGGCTCTACGAGGCCGTCGTGACGACGATTCGCCGGCGCATCGCGGCGCGCGGCAAGCTCGCCGCGCGGCTGCTCATGTCGCTCTTCGCCCTGTCGCGCTGGTTTCGCCGGCGGCTCGGATGGCGCTTGGGGCGGTTCCTGCTCTACCCCGTCCACCGCGGGCTCGGCCCCCGGCTGCGGATCGTCGCCTCGGGCGGCGCCGCCTTGAAGGACGAGGTGGCCTGGGAGCTGGAGGCGCTGGGCTGGCAGGTGCTGACCGGCTACGGGCTCACCGAGACCAGTCCGATCATCAGCTTCACCGGCCTCGGCCACGGGCGAATCGGCACCGCGGGCCGGCCGCTGGCCGGCCTCGAGGTCCGCTTCGCGCCGGTCGAGAACCTGCCCGGCGGCGAGATCCAGGTGCGCGGCGCGAACGTCTTCGCCGGCTATCGCAACCGTCCCGAGGCCGACCAAAAGGCGTTCACGCCGGACGGCTGGTTCCGCACCGGCGACCTCGGCGCGCTCGACGACGACGGCTACCTCACGGTGTTCGCGCGGGTCGACGAGATGATCGTCCTGGCGGGCGGCAAGAACGTCCAGCCGGAGGACATCGAGGCGCGCCTGACGGAAAGCCCCTATCTGCGCGAGGTCGGCGTGCTGGCGCGCGACGGCCGGCTGCTGGCGCTGATCGTGCCCGACGTGACGGCGATCGGCGAGAGCGGCGGCGACGATCTGAACGAGATCGTGCATGCGGAGCTGACGCGCCTGTCGCAGGACCTGCGGCCGCACGAGCGCGTGTCGGATTACCGCGTCACCCTGGACGGCCTGCCGCGGACTTCCCTCGGCAAGATCAAGCGCCACTTGCTGCCCGACTTGTTCGATGGCGCCGACAAGACGGCCGGGCTGGCGGCGCTGGACGAAAGCGCCCTGTCCGAGGGCGACCGCCGCCTGCTGTCGTCGTCGAGCGCGCGCGCGGTCGTCGAGACTTTGCGCCAGCTCGC
>JAWWCG010000784.1:0-2043 GCA_033720555.1 Kiloniellales bacterium
CGGGCCGCCCCGCGGCGCCGCCCCGGCGCCGCCTGCTGGCCGCTCTGGCGGCCGCCGCCCTGGCCGCCCCGCTCTGGCCGGCGCGGCCCGCCCTGGCCCAGCAGCCTGCCGACGGCGGCGTCCTGGCCGAGAACTTCACCTGGCTCGAGCCGCCCGAGCCGGCCCCCGCCACGCCCTTCGCCCTGGGCGACGGCGGCGAGACCACCCTGGCGGCGTTCCGGGGTCGGGTCTTGCTGTTGAACTTCTGGGCCACCTGGTGCGCGCCGTGCGTCCGCGAAATGCCGTCGCTCGACCGCCTGCAAGCCAAGCTGGGCGACGAAGGCCTGGAGGTGGTCGCGGTCTCCGAAGACTTCGCCGGCCTGGAGCAGGTCCGGCCGTTCTTCGAGCGCCTGAACCTGGAAAACCTGGCGATCTATCTCGACAGCGACGGCGCCCTGGCCAAGGCGCTCGGCATCGCCGGCCTGCCGACGACGCTCCTGATCGACCGCGAGGGTCGCATCGTCGGCGGCCTGGAGGGGCCCGCGGAATGGGATTCCGACGAGGCCGTCGCCCTCATCCGCGGCTACCTGGAACGCCCGGAGAAGGCATAGGGCCCGCCCCGCGCCCCCGCGAAACAGGACGCCTGGCGGCGTTCGACGAGTGGGTCGGCGCTCCGTGGCCGTCTTTGGCGGGATCCCGCGTTAGGCGCGGCTCGCAATCCGGCCGCGCTTAACCGGCGCGGTTCCCCCGCTTGAGGATCCGCCGCAGCGCCGGCGAGTCGGTCTCGCGGGCGTCGTCGCCGTGGTCGTCCGAGCCCAGCGGGTTCGCCGCCTGCGGCGCGCCGCGGCCGGCCTCGCCACGGCCGGCCTCGCCCCCGGGGGATCTCGCCCCCTGCTCAGGCGCGTCGTCGTGGGCCGGGCCGGCCCGGTCCAAAACCTCGGGGTCCGCGATCTCGGTGTGCGGATTCGCGGCGCGTGGGCCTGCGGGTCGTCCCGCGGCGCGGGCCTCGCCGCCACCGCCAGCCTCGCCGTCGCCGTCGCCGGCCATCTGAATCAGCGGATCGGTCTCGGCCAAAAATTCCCGGAGAATCACGGTCGCATCGTCGGACGACTGGCCGTCGATCACCACCAGGACCTCGGCCAGCATCTTGCGCAATTGATCGTTCTCGGCCGTCGCCCGCTGCAGGTCGGCGGCCAGGCGCTCCTTCTCGGCCACGAGCCGGGAGATCTCCTGTCGCTTGCCTTCAAGGTTGGCTTTGATATGAGCGAGCCTCGACTTAAGTTCTCCGGCCTCCCGGCTGGGTTGGGCATCAGGTCGAGTGAAGCGTTGCTTTAATTCTTCGACCTGCGCTTTCAATCCATCGATATTGCCCATGGGGTCGTCTCGCCTCTATCAAGGTGCGGAGCCCGATGTTTTTCGACGATGCCGATTAAGTTCCGGTAAATCCGGCGCGCAACGCGGGCTCCGACGCGGGCTCCGACGCGGGCGCGCCCCGGCGCCAATCGAGGCGTGGCCCGGGTGGCCTGGATGGCCCGAGGCTCAGGCTGAAGCGCAGGCTAAGGCACAGGCTAAGGCACAGGCCAAGGCATGGGCCGAGCTGCGGCCTCATCTCCCTGGCGGCGCCTCGCCGCCGCGTCACACCGGCCTACGGGCGGCCCACGGGCGCCCCATGGGCGGCTCGCAGGTGGCTTGCGGGCGGCTCGCATTCGCCTCGAATGCCCGTCAAAAATAACCGATCTATATGATTTTTATTAATCAAACCGGGCTATCACAAACTTCAGCACTGACCCCCGTGTCGCCGGCCGGCTTTTCCGCGCCGCGGCACCGGCATGGCTAGGGATCGATAGACGCGGCGGTGGCATGAGCGACGAAGCGGTTGCAATTCCCCTCGGCATCCAAGAGGAACTGGCCAAGCGGGGCCTCAAGGGCAAGATGTCGCTCATCGTCGAGGGCATGCCCGTCGGCTCGGCCCTGTCGGCGGGCACCAACAATTGGGACAACACCTGGTCGCTGACGGTCGCCGACCTGGACGGCCTGCAGTTCATCCCGTCGCCGGATACGACC
>JAWWCG010000785.1:0-2042 GCA_033720555.1 Kiloniellales bacterium
GACATCGGCTGGTTCCTCTCGGCCCTGGCCGGGGTCGTGGTCGGCGCGGTGTGGAACTACGCCGCCACCTCGTTCTACACCTGGCGACGCGGCTAGAGAGGTTTCCGTTCTCACGGAACCAGCCCGCGCGCCCTATTCCGCGGCGTCCCGGTAGGCCTCCATCGGCGGGCAACTGCACACCAGGTGGCGGTCGCCGTAGACGTTGTCGACCCGGCCGACCGGCGGCCAGTACTTGTCCTCGCGCAGGGCCGGCAGCGGGAAGAAGGCCTGCTCCCTGGTATAGGGCTTGTCCCAATCGCCCTTGAGCAGCAGGTGATGGGTGTGGGGCGCGTTGCGCAGCAGGTTGTCCTTGGGGTCCGCCGCGCCCGACTCGATCTCCGCGATCTCCTGGCGAATCTGGATCAAGGCGTCGCAGAAGCGGTCGAGCTCGCGCTTGGCCTCGCTCTCGGTCGGCTCGATCATCAGCGTTTCCGCCACCGGGAACGACATGGTCGGCGCGTGGAAGCCGTAGTCCACCAGCCGCTTGGCCACGTCCTCCACGGTGATGCCGCACGACTCCTTGATCTGCCGCAGGTCGATGATGCACTCGTGGGCCACCATGCCGTTCTTGCCGGTGTAGAGGACGGGATAGTGCGGCGCCAGGCGGTGCTTGATGTAGTTGGCGTTGAGGATGGCGAGCTGGGTCGCCGTCTTCAGGCCGGCGGCGCCCATCATGGCGATATAGGCCCAGGAGATCGGCAGGATGGAGGCCGAGCCCCAGGGGGCGGCGGAGACCGTGCCGATGGTGCCCTCCGGGCCGGCGGCGGGATTGACGCCGGAGACCACGGGATGGCCGGGCAGGTAGGGCGCCAGATGCCAGCGCACGCCGATCGGGCCCATGCCGGGGCCGCCGCCGCCGTGGGGGATGCAGAAGGTCTTGTGCAGGTTCATGTGGGCGACGTCGGCGCCGATCCGACCGGGCCGGCAGATGCCGAGCAGGGCGTTGAGGTTGGCGCCGTCGAGATAGACCTGGCCGCCGTGGTCGTGAATCAGCTGGCAGATCTCGACGTAGGCCTCCTCGTAGACGCCGTGGGTGGAGGGATAGGTGATCATGAGGGCCGCCAAGCGCTCGGCGTGCTGATCGACCTTGGCCTTGAGGTCGTCGAGATCGACGTTGCCGTGGTCGTCGCAGTCGACCACGACCACCCGCAGCCCGGCCATCTGGGCGCTCGCCGGGTTGGTGCCGTGGGCGGAGGCCGGGATCAGGCAGACGTCGCGCTCGCCCTCGCCGCGGGACTCGTGATACTTGCGGATCACCAGCAGGCCGGAATATTCCCCTTGCGAGCCCGCGTTCGGCTGGAACGAGATCGCCTCGAAGCCGGTCACCGCGCACAGCATCTCGGCCAGCTCCTCGACGAGCTGCTGGTAGCCCTGGGTCTGGTCGAGCGGCGCGAAGGGGTGCATCGAGCTGAACTGGCGCCAGGTCACCGGAATCATCTCGGTGGTGGCGTTGAGCTTCATGGTGCACGAGCCCAGCGGAATCATCGAACGGTCGAGGGCGATGTCCTTGGACGCCAGCCAGCGCAGGTAGCGCATCATCTCGGTCTCGGCGTGATAGAGCTGAAACACCGGGTGGGTGAGAAACTCGCCGGTGCGGCGCAGCGCCTCGGGGATGCATTCCCCGACCTCGCCGTCGAGCCGGTCGATGTCGAGCAATTGATCGGCCTTGGTGGCGAAGACCCGCCACAGCGCCTGCAGATTGCCCCGCTTCACCGTCTCGTCAAAGGCGATGCCGAGCCGGTTGGCGTCGATGAAGCGCAGGTTGATCCGCGACTCCCGCGCCTTGGCGGCGATCCGCGCCGCCTGGCCCGGGGCGCGCACCACCAGGGTGTCGAAAAAGGCCTCGGTCTCCACCTCGTAGCCGAGTCGGCGCAGGCCCTCGGCCAGGATCTGGGCCATGCGGTGCACCCGGCCGGCGATCATCTTGAGCCCGTCGGGGCCGTGATAGATGGCGTAGAGGGCGGCGATCACGGCGAGCAGCACCTGGGCGGTGCAGATATTGC
>JAWWCG010000786.1:0-2041 GCA_033720555.1 Kiloniellales bacterium
GGTCTTGTTGCGATAGCCCCAACGGTCGTAGGTAAAGACGATCGGCTCCCGCAGGGTCGCCGGCATCAAGGATTTTCTCTCGATATCGCTGGGCGGACGTCCCGACCAGCTATCCTTCGGATGCCGCCTGAACCCCAACTCCGGGTCCGGCCGGTAGGACCAGTTTTATTGCGTGGCGTCGTTCGCCATGCGACCGAACACGAGGCGCCAGTCGACGATCTTGGTCGCCGCCGTCACCTCCATGACGCCGATCATCGCGAGGAGCGTCAGGGTGAGCATGACGCCGGTGAAGACGACCGGCTTCGGTTTTCGAGACCCGAGGCTCCATGCGGCCCACAGCGCCAGGTAGCTGGCGAGGATCGTCCACCCGAACAGCTCGTGCGTCAGGTCGACCGCCCAGTCCTCGCGCCGCCGGGCCAAAACGGCGAGCCCGGCCCAGGCGAGGGCGATCGCGCTCAGGCAGGCGACGATCCCGGCGGTTCGCCGTGCGCGCGGCGCCGCCGCGCCGCTCCTCGCGCCGGTCGGGTGCGAATCCCCTGTGCTCATCGCCGCGGGCGTTTGTCGATCAATTTATCCACGATTCAATGGTACTGCACTGGCAAGCTCTGTCCATATGGTCGTTGTTTTATTTCAAAGACTTAACTGTCTTCTTTCGACGTGAATTGTCGCATGGTTCGTTATCTTGAGAGCTTCGATGCGAAATGCCGAAACGGTGCCGAATAAATGCCAGACTGGACGGATTTGCATGTCGCTCGAGACGGGGTCAGGGCCGCGCGAGCCCCATCGAGATCCCAGCGAGACCCCAATGAGACCCCAGCGAAACCGCAACGAGGCCGCAACGAGGCCGCAACGAGGCCGCAACGAGGCCGCAACAATGCCGCCGCTCGGCCAGGGTTTCGGCACGATCCGGCCACAATCGAGCGCTAGTGTTCGCATACTCCGATATGCACAAGCCACAGGCCCCTTCGAGAGCCCCGGGGAGAAACCCTCGGGGCTCTTTCCTTTTGCGGCGCGCGGTCCGCCGATCGCCCGGCGCCGCGGCCGTGTACCTGGCTGTGACGGCGGCGATTTGCTAAAGCTTGCATGGCGAGAACCGCCGGTGCGTGGCGCGTCCGCCCGGTCCCGGCCGCGGCGACTTTCGCCCGGCCGTCGCCGGCTTCGTCGCAGCCCTTGGACCACCGAAACGCACGACGATGATCGAGTTTGTCCTGCTGGGCGGTCTGCTTCTCGCCGCCTTCTATCTCTTTTGGAGCCAGCGCCTTCGCCCGGAACTGACGGCGATGCTGGTCATGTTGGCGCTCATCCTGCCGTGGCCGCACGACGATGGCGAGTGGCGCGGCATCCTGACCTACCAGCAGGGCTTCTCGGGCTTCGGCAGCGCCGCCGTCGTGATGATCGCCAGCATGTTCGTGATCGGCGCCGCGATCGTGCAGACCGGCGCGGCGGAAACGCTCGGCCTGCGGCTGCTGCGGCGGGCGGCGGACCGGGAATGGCTGCTGCAGATGACGGTCCTGGCGCTCGCCACGGTCTGTTCGATGGTCATCAACGACACCACCGTCGTGGTGATCCTGCTGCCGCTTCTCCTGAGCCTTTGCCGGGAGCGCGGCCTGGCGCCGTCGCGCTATCTGCTCCTGGCGGCCTATGGGTCCTTGCTGGGCGGGCAATGGACGCTGATCGGCACCCGCAGCAACATCGTCCTCAGCGACTTCCTGCGGCTGCGGACCGAGGCCGGCATCGGTTTCTTCGATTTCACGCCAACGGCCGCCGCCGTATTCGCGGTCGCCGCGGCCTTCGTCTTTTTCGTCGGCCGCCATTGGCTGCCCTCGACCGGCCTGCCCGAGGGGCCCCGGGAGGTGACGGAGTTCCTCACCGAGCTCGTCATTCCCGAGGGCTCCGAGGCGATCGGGCGAAAGTTCCGCGATCTCGAGCAGTTCCGCGACGTGCAGGCGCGGCTAATCGCGATCGTGCGCGCCGAGCGGCGCCTCGCCAAGGCCACCGCCCTCCAGGCGGGCGACATGGTGATCATCCGCGGCGACACCGA
>JAWWCG010000787.1:0-2038 GCA_033720555.1 Kiloniellales bacterium
AAGGGAGGATCTGACGTGACTGACAGCACAAGCCCGCGGCACCCCGGCGGCCCCCCGCCAGCGCGGCCGGCAGCACGTTGCGTCCGCTGGAGGCCTGTGGCAAAAGGCTTGGCTTCCGAGTCCGGCCGCGGCCGGAGTCGCACGCGCGTCAGCGAAGGACACAGCATGGCAAAGCGATCGATCTTGCCGTGGATCTCGCCGTGGATCTTGCCGTGGATCTCGCCGCGGGTCTCGCCGGCCCGCGGCGGTCTGAGGGCGCTGGCGTTGGGCCTCGCCCTGGCCGGATTTTCCGCCGCTCCCGCGTGGGCGGACGCGGCCTTCCAGGCGTGGCTCGCGGAGCTGCGCGCCGAGGCCGCGGCGAAGGGGATCTCGGCCGGGACTCTCGACCGCGCGCTCGCCGGCGTCGAGCCGATCGCGCGCATTATCGAGCTGGACCGCAAGCAGCCCGAGTTCACCCAGACCTTCTGGCGCTACTTCGACCTGCGGGTCACCGAGCAGCGCATCGAGCGCGGGCGCGCTGTCCTGGCCGAGCACGCCGCCTTGTTCGAGCGAATCTCCGAGCGCTATGGCGTCCAGCCCCGCTACTTGGCCGCCTTTTGGGGCCTCGAGAGCAACTACGGCAGCGCGACCGGCGACTATCCGGTGGTCGACGCCCTGGTCACCCTGGCCTACGACGAGCGGCGCAGCGAATTCTTCCGCGGCCAATTGCTCGACGCCCTGAAGATCCTCGACGAGGGCCATATCGCCCCCGACGGCATGACGGGCTCGTGGGCCGGCGCCATGGGCCACGTCCAGTTCATTCCCTCCACCTTCCGCCACTACGCCATCGACCAGGACGGCGACGGACGCCGCGACATCTGGACCAGCGTGCCCGACGCCTTGGGCTCCGCCGCCAATTTCCTCTCCCAGATCGGCTGGGAACGAGACGGCGAGTGGGGCCAGGAGGTCCGGGTGCCGGCCGATTTCTCCTGGGACCTGGCCGGGCTGGACCAGCGCAAGACGCTCGCGGACTGGCGGGCGCTCGGCGTGCGGCGCGCCGACGGCGGCGAGCTGCCCGCCGCAGCCACGACGGCCTCGCTGCTGGCCCCCGGCGGCCACGCCGGCCCCAAGTTCCTGGTCTTCAAGAACTTCCGGGTCATCCTGAACTGGAACCGCTCGATCACCTACGCCGTCGCCGTCGGCCACCTGGCCGACCGGATCGCGGGGCGGGGGCCGCTGCTCGCCGCGCGGCCGGCCGAAGAGCGTCCCCTCAGCCGGCAGGAGGTCGAGGAACTGCAGGCCCGGCTGCTCGCCCAGGGCTACGACCCCGGGCCGCCGGACGGCATCATCGGCGGGCGCACCCGCGCGGCGCTGCGCGCCTTTCAGGGTCAGGCCGGCCTGCCGGCCGACGGCTATCCCACCATCGAAGTGCTCCGGAAGCTGCGCATGAGTGAAGGCGGATGACCCAAGGCTGGGCGCCGCGAGCTTGGCCGCATCGCCCTGGCCCGACGAGCACCGCCCGTGCCGGCCCCGGCGCCGGGCGTCTCGCCGGCACGCTGCTCGGGGCCATCGGCCTGCTCGCCTTGGCGGCCTGCGCCGAGGTCGAGCTGGTCTCCCACGCGGCCAAGCAGGTCCAACCGGACCCGCAGTCGCGCGGCGCGGGCCACTACAAGGTCGGCAATCCCTACGAGATCGACGGCGTCTGGTACTATCCGGAGATCGATTACCGCTATCGCGAGACCGGCATCGCGTCCTGGTACGGGCCCAAGTTCCACGGCAAGGCGACGGCCAACGGCGAGGTCTTCAACCAGTACGACCTGACGGCGGCGCACCGCACGCTGCCGCTGCCCAGCATGGTGCGGGTGACCAATCTGGAGAACGGCCGGTCCATCGTGGTGCGGGTCAACGACCGCGGGCCTTTCAAGAACGGCCGCATCATCGACCTCTCGACCCGCGGCGCCCAACTGCTCGGCTTCCACCGCGACGGCACCGCGAAGGTCCTGGTGGAGATCCTCGAGCCGGAAAGCCGCCAGCTCGCCTCGGCCGCCCAGACCCGCGA
>JAWWCG010000788.1:0-2035 GCA_033720555.1 Kiloniellales bacterium
GCCGCTCGACCGGCTGGTAGGGGTCGGTGGCGGTGCCCAGCGCCAGGGTCGCCGGCCGGTAGCGCGGGTTGGCGAGCTCGGCGCGCAGCAGTTCGGCCGCGTCCGGCTTGGCGAACAGCTTGGTCTCGAAGTCGAGGCCGGGCGACAGGCCGAGCCAGGCGTGGGTCGGTCGGGCGAAGCAGTAGATGCAGCCGTGCTCGCAGCCCCGGTAGGGGTTGATCGAGCGGTCGAAGGGCACGTCGGGCGACTGGTTGCGGGCGATCACGCGCCGCGAGCTGTCGCGGGCAACGCTGGTGGCGGGCCGCGCCTCGTCCTCGGCGCCGGCGCCGTGCTCCCAGCCGTCGAAGGTGGCCACGTGCTGGTAGGCCTCGTAGCGCCCGCTGCGGTTGCTGACGGCGCCGCGGCCTTTGTGCGGGCGATCTGGGCGAGCCTCGAACATGGTTTCAGTTTAGGCCCTTTGTTTGTACAAAACAAGAACATTAACAGTACAAAAACGGATCTGCGGGCGACGCACGGGGCTGCGCCGCCCGTCCGCGCGCGCCGACCGGGGCCGCTTCGTCCGGCCGAAAAGGCACCAAAGGGGAACAAAACGCGGTTGGCCGGAACGCTTAGCCGGCGGCGATCAGCTCCGCCAGCCCAGGCCGATCCCGCCATTCGCCGCGCATGCGCGCCAGGGTGGCGGGCGAGAGGTAGTCGGCGACCCGCCCGGCGACGTGGGCGATCAGCGCCGGGTCGCTGTTCTCCGCCGACCAGTCCTCGGTGGCGGCCGCGTCGTGCTTCGCGGCGAGGCCGGCGCGCCGGTGCAGCACCGACCATTTGACGCACCAGGTGATCGCCCGGAGGAACAGCAGCCGGCGCATGGGCATCAGCCAGGGATCGAGCGCCGCCGCCAGGCGCTCGCCGGCGCCCGCCGCCAGCGCCGCCCGGTAGCGGCGGTAGAAGCCCGCCACCTCGGCGCGGCCGAGCTCGGCGTAGCTGTCCGGGTCCCAGGTGGTCGAGGAATAGACGGTGGCGTGGGCGAGATCGGTGCCGGGCGAGCCGTAGAGCGCCTTTTCCAGGTCGACGATGACCGCCCGGCCGGCGCCGTCGATCAGGAAGTTGCCGGGATGGGTGTCGGTCAGCACCAGCGTGACCGGCTGGTCGCGCGCCTCGGCGACGACCTCGCCGGCGAAGCGCCGGGCCCAAGCGAGCTCGTCGCGGATCTCCCGCTCGGCGGCCGGCTCGAGGCGGGCGTCGGCCAGGAAGTCCGCCTGGCGCTCGATCTCCGCCAGCGCCCCGCCGACCGGGTCGCGGTGGTCGGCGAGCGGCGGGCGCGTCTGCGGCGGCGGCATCGGCAGGCCGTGGACCCGCGCCATGGCCTCGGCCAAGGCCGGCAGGTCGTCCGGCAGGCGCGGCGGGCGGCCGCGGATCCGCTCGACCAGGAGCGCGCCCATGGCGATCTCGGGCGACGGCGCGATCACGCCGAACAGCTTCGGGCCGTGGCCGCTCGCCGCGACCCGCTCGAAGCAGGCGGCCTGATAGGCGAGATTGTCGGCGGCGGCGAGGGCGAACTGGCTCTGCTTGGGCACCCGCAACAGCGCCTCGCGTCCGGCGATCGCCAGGTGGTCGTGCGCCAGGCCCTTGAAGTTGAGCGGCTCGAGCGCGCCCGCCGTCGCCCCGGCGAACTCCGGGAAACGGGCGAGCGCGGCCGCCAGGGCGGCGCGGTTGGGGCCCTCTTGCATCACCGCCAAGCGGTAGCATGGCGGCGCGCCGCGCGGAAGCCGGATCGCCGGGGCTTTCGCGGCGCCGCGGCTGTGATATGACCGCGCCATGACCGCCGCCACGACCGCCGTGACGACGCACACGCCAGCTGAGCCGGGCCTCGACGTGGTGATCCCGGCGCTCGATGCGGCCGGCCATATCGAGGCGACGCTCGCCGCCCTGGCCGAGGGCCGGGACGGCGGGCTCGTGCGCCAGGTCCTGGTCGTCGTCGGCTGCTCGCGCGCCGTCACGGCGGCGCGCGCGCGGCGGGCCGGCGCCACGGTGATCGCGGGCC
>JAWWCG010000789.1:0-2032 GCA_033720555.1 Kiloniellales bacterium
CCGCCAGGTTGCGCTGCATATGGCCGGATTTGCGCAGTTTCGGGCCGATCGCGGCGAGCAGGCGCCGCCCGAAGGCCGACGCCTTGTCCGGCGACAGCCGGGCGCAGATCCACCAGAACAGGCCCAGGGTCGCGGCTTCCAGCCGCCAACGCAGGTTTCTCAACGCCGGCAAGCCGTCGATGCGCTTGCTGAGAGCGTTGCTCAGGATGAGTTTAGCCATGACAGCCCGTCTTCAATTTGGCCCAACAGCGACGGAAAACGAGCTGCAAAGGCTTGGTTCTGCTATCCGTTTGCGGCGGCGAACGCAGGCTGCTCCGGCGACGCCAGCGGCGGCGTTCGTTCTATCACGTCCAGGGCGTCGTGGCGAATGTGGTTGCGCGCCATCTCCTCCCGCAGCAACGCTTCCGAGACGACGCCCGTCTCCAAGCACTCGCGCAGCAGTCCGAAGAACAAGCGCTCCTGATTGGGATCCGGATGCCGCTTGTAATGGCCGAGCAGCCCGTAGCGCCCGGCGACCTTCTCGCGCGACCGCCGCAGCCAGCCCACCGCGCTCAATTTCCGGGCTTTCGTGGCGGGGGTGTAGTCGACCTTGAGGCCGGTCTTCCAGGGCTGCGTGTTGCGCTTGGTGTTGTGCAACAGCTTGGTGCGCGCGCTCAGCCGGTCGAAGTCGTTCCATTCGTCCTCGAACAGGGCGATGGTCTGGCGGGGCTCGCAGCGCAGGCAGACCCAGTCCATGTAGTCGCGCTTGAACTCGAACATTTCGTCGAACTCGGCCTCGCAGTCCCAGTGCGTGAGCCGGGCGCAGTCCAGCAGCATGACGCTGCTGGCGAAGCCCTTGGCGCCGGGGCGCGCCCGGCACATGATCGCCTTGCCGTCCATGTCGCGGCGAAGCAGCTCGTTGATGTCGCCGACGGCGAAGACGTCGGGATCGATCACCACGGCGCGGCCCTGGTAGCCCATCAGCTTCGGCGGCAGGAAGCGGAGCGGCGTGAAGGACTGCAGGTCGTCGATCAGCCAGACCCGCTCGAGTCCGTCACGCAGGTAGCCTTGGCCCTCGCGGGCGCGCAGGAAGGCATGATCGTCGGTGTGAATGAACTGGACGTCGAAGGCGTCGGGATCGGCGCTGTTGCGGGTCAGCGAATAGCGGGAAACCAGGGCGCCGATCCACTGCTTGGGGTTGGTGTGGACGAAGACGCAAGGTTTTCCGCAGCGCTCGGCCGTCCGGCCGGGGCCCTGGGTGGATTGGGACTGCTGTCTTTCCGCCATGGACGTGCTGCGTTTCGCTTGTTGAGGGGGTGTCGCCGCCGAGGCCCGCCGAGGCCCGCGATCAGGCCGTTCTCGCCTCGTTCGCCGCCGCCGGCGCTCCGTAACCAAATACCGGCGAAAGGCGGGAGTCAACGTAGGCGTCGATCTCTCGGCTCTGCTCGGTGGTGAAGTAGTCCCGGTAGCCGCTCACCTTGCCGCGGCGCACCTTGTAGGAGTTGGGGTCCTCGCGGTCGCGCGGCGCGAAGCGCCCGCCGCGGAGCCCGGACGCCTGGCCGGATTCGAGCTTCTTCATGTTCTCGAAGGACGCGAAGGCGACGGCCTCGCGGATCTCCGCCGCGCTGGCCGGCGTGCCGAAGAACGACAGAATCCGCCGCAGGGTCTCCTCCGGCTGGGCGCGCAGGTCCTCGTAGCGGACCATCATCAGGTCCGACATCTCGGTCGAGGCCGCCGCCCACCCGTTCATGAAGTCGATCACCTTGGCCAGGCCGGCTTCGCGGTGGACCACGAAATCGTAAATCGAGACCGCCTCGTCGTGCTCGGGATAGCGGTTGAGCGCCTTCTTGTGGGGGCGCATGCGGTAGCGCCACTGATGGTATTGGGAGACCGCCACGTCGGCCGGGTGGCGGACCAGCAGGAGAACCTTCTTGTCCCGGTAGTCGCGCTTGGTGTCGCCGTGGCGGGAGTAGTCCTTCAGATAGTTGTCGTGGGTGAAGAAGATCTTGGGGATCGCGCGATCGGCCAGATGCAGGTTCCTGAAGCTGATGAG
>JAWWCG010000790.1:0-2029 GCA_033720555.1 Kiloniellales bacterium
CGGGTCCCGGGACACGAGGCCCTGGCCAAGGCCGGGCCGGCGGGTTAACTAACCGGCGACGCCGAGAGCCAGGAGCGACGCGCCCGTGCCGAAAATGGTCTTCATCGAGCCCGACGGAACCCGTAGGGAGGTGGACGCGCCGCTCGGGCTGTCGGTCCTCGAGATCGCCCAACGCAACGATATCGACATCGAGGGCGCCTGCGAGGGCTCGCTCGCCTGCTCGACCTGTCACGTCATCGTCGATCCGGGCTGGTTCGAGCGCCTCGAGACCCCGTCGGAGGACGAGGAGGACATGCTCGACCTCGCCTTCGGCTTGACCCCGACGTCGCGCCTGGGCTGCCAGATCATCATAACCGAGGAGCTCGACGGCCTGACCGTCACCCTGCCGGCCGAGACCGTAAACATGATGCTCTAGTCGGGCGGGCGGTTTGCCGGCTCCGCGCTTGTGCGCGGCGGAAAAGGCCCCCATCTTTGCCGTGATGGTTCAGACCTACAGCGACCCGCCCGAGCGCCTCGCCCGGGATTCCCGCTACCGCATCCTGCAGAGCGCGCTGGGCGATTTGGTGCTGCGGCCCTGGTTCGACTGGGTCGCGCTCAATAGCGTCGCCCGCGGTTACTTTCCCCTCTCGCGCGCCTGGGCGGCGGCGATGGCCAGCGGCGGCGAGCTGGCGCGCTTTCGCGCCGAGCTGCAAATCGCCGATCTGCCGCGTGCCTTCGCGCAGCCGGCGCTGATCCTGGTGCAGAACCGCCGTGCCACCTACGAGGCCGCGGCGGCGGCCTGGCAGAGCGCGTTCTTCGGCGCGGCCGCGCCCGGGGCGACGGTGCTGGTCGAGGCCGAGCGGCTGCGCCAGGAGACCGCCCACCAATTGATGCTGACCCGCTTCGCCTTCCTGCCCCTGCGCCGTCGCTTGCCGGCGGTGCGCTGGGAGGTCGCCAGCCCGGAAGAGGTCGAGGCCGCCCACGGCGCCCGGCTCGCCGCGCCCGAGGCCGCCTTTCCGGCGGCGCCGGCGACCGGCGAGGTGGAGGCTTCGCGCCCGGTGCTGAGCGCCTACGGGCGCGAATACTGGCTGCGCTATCCGGCGCCGGTCGCCGGCGACACCGCCTGGGCCCGGGTGATCGAGCCGGAACGGGCCAAGGATCCGCCGACCCTGATCTTCCTCCATGGCATCGCGATGGAGAACGAGATGTGGCGGGGCTCGGCCGACCTGGCGAGCGAGCTGGCGCTGCAGGGCATTCGCGTCGTCAAGCCGGAGGGGCCGTGGCACGGCCGCCGGCGCAAGGAGGGCTGGTACGGCGGCGAGCCGGCGATCGGCCTCGGGCCCAAGGGCTTTCTCGACCTCTTTCGCTACTGGATCGCCGAGGTCTCGACGCTGGTCTCGTGGGCGCGGCGGTACGGCGATGCGCCGGTCGCGCTGGGCGGCGTCTCGCTCGGCGCGCTCAACGCCCAGCGCGCCGCCGTCGCCGCCAACTATTGGCCGGCGCGCTGCCGGCCCGACGCCTTGATGCTGGTGGCGACCAGCGGCGCCGTGATGGGGGTCGCCCACACCGGCAGCCTGGCGAACGCGGTCAATCTCGCCCCCCAGATCGAGGCCGCCGGCTGGAGCGCGGAGTCGCTGAGCCGTTGGCTGCCGCTGCTGGAGCCGCAGGAGGCGCCGGTCATGGCCCCCGAGCGGATCGTCATGGTGCTGGGCCACGCCGACGACGTGACGCCCTCGGCCGGCGGCAAGGCCTTGGCGCGGCGCTGGCAGGTGCCGGCGGCGAACGTCTTCGCCCGCCACCAGGGCCATTTCTCGGTCTCGCTCGGCGTGCTGCGCGATCGCGCGCCGCTGGAGCGCCTTAAGGACATCTTTGCCGACCTCCGCTAGGACTGGACGGCATGCCCCCCCACACCCAGAGGACGATGGAGCGGCCCGGCCGCGCGGGCCGGCCAGCGCGCCTCGCCCTGGCCGCCGCGCTTGCCGCCGGTCTCGCCGCATCGCTCGCCACCGCCTTGGGGCCGGGCCCGGCCGCCGGCGCGGAGCACGGCGCC
>JAWWCG010000791.1:0-2027 GCA_033720555.1 Kiloniellales bacterium
ATGAACGAGCGCCTGGCGGCGCCGGACTGGTCGTTGAACGCGGCCGTCGCCGGCGAGCAGGGCGGCGAGTTCCAGGATCTGCTGGTCGACGATCACGAGGATCCCGAGGCGCGGGTGATCGAGGCGGACCAGATGGCCAAGCGCCGCGCCCTTCTGGGCGAGGCGATGGCCGGCCTGAGCCCCCGCGAACGGCACATTCTGCGCGAGCGGAAACTGAGTGAGGATCCGCGCACGCTCAGGGAGCTGAGCGAGCAGTACGGCATCTCGCGCGAGCGCGTCCGTCAGATCGAGGCACGGGCGGTCGAGCGGCTGCGCGAGGCCATGGTGAGCGCCGCCGAACAGGCCAAGTCCGAGAGGCGCAACGGCGAACTGGTCCACGCCGGCTAGAATGTGCCGGCTGGAGCGCGCCGCCGGACTTTGATTTTCCCGCACGATCGGACACGATCCGCGTCACCATCCCGCCCGGTTTCGACGTAAAATGTTGGAGCCGCCGGTAAGCGAGCGCCGGTAAGCGCGCGCTCGGCGGTCGCTGGGCGGCGGTCGGTCGAAAGAGGTGCAACAAGGGGGGATGTCTTGTCGTTGCTAGGTCCCGGCGCGGGCCGCCGTGAAAGTCGCCCGAGCGCGCCCGCGCTCGTCTCCGCGCTTGTCGCTGCGCTCGTCTGCGCGCTCGTCCCTGCGCGGTGGCGGCGCGGCGCCCTGAGCGGGCTCGGCTTCGCGCTCGTGGCGCTCGTTTTCCTCGCCGGCGGCGCGGCGGCGGAAGAGCTGGAGGCCTGTTACAACGGGCAGGACGCCCAGGACGCCGGCAACTACGATCTCGCCGTCGACCACTACACCCGGTGCATCGAGGGCGGCGGCTTGAGCGCATTCAACCTGGCCGCGGTCTATTTCAACCGCGCCAATGCCTATGCCGACCTCGGCGACTTCGACCTCGCGATCCGCGACTACGACGAGGCGATCCGCCTCGATCCCATCGGCGCCGACATCTATCACAACCGTGGCTTGGCCTACGCCGGCCAGGACAACTATCGCCAGGCCGTGCTGGATTTCGGCGAGGCCATCTCCCTCGACCGGCACTTCGCCTTGGCCTATCACAACCGCTGCTTGGCGCAGGCTCTCCTCGGGCGCTTGAACGAGGCGCTGCGCGACTGCGACGAGAGCCTGCGCCTGCAGCCGGACAGCGCGCGGGCGCTCGACCGGCGGGCGCTCACCTTGTGGCTGCTCGGTCGGCGCGAGGACGCGCGGCGGGACCTGGAAGACGCCCGCGCCCTCGATCCCGCGCTGCCCTCCTGGCAGGATCGCTTCGAGCAGTTCGAGAAACTTTCCCCATGAGCGGGCGTTCGGCCGCCATGACCTGATCGCCCGCCGCGCCCGCGAGGACGGCCGCGCCACAGTCGAGTACGAGGCCAGGTGAACAGCCGAAGCGAGTCCGCCGACGACGCCATGCGCACGCTCCAGGACCTCCCGTCTCGGCTGCGGGACTACGGCGAAAGCCCCGCGCTGATCGCCATGGAAGACCCCATGGGAGAACGAGACGCGCGGGTCACGACCTACGCGGAGCTGGCGGACCAGGTCTGCCGGCTGGCCGCCGGGCTTCGCCGCTCCGGGCTGGCGGAGGGCGAGGCGGTCGCCATTCTGGCGCCGAACGGCGAGCCGTGGGTCGTCGCGGCGCTCGCCGTGATCGCCGCCGGCGGCCTGCTGGTGCCGCTGGACCTGCGCTTGCCGGCGAAGCTCCTCGCCCACGAGATCGCCGACAGCGCCTGTACCCGGGTCTTCGCCGGGCGGGACTCGCTCTCCGCCCTGGCGCAGGCGACGCCGGAGGGCCGAGCGCTCGAGGTCTACCGGCTGGACGACGGCGAGGATGACGCCGCCGCCCGGAGCTGGCGAAACCTGATCTCCGACCGGCCGGCCGACCAACCGGCTGACCTGCCGGCGCTCGCGCCGGACGCGTCGGCCGTGCTGTTCTACACCTCCGGGACCACCGGCTTGCCCAAGGGGGTGCCGCTCAGCCACCGCAATCTGCTGGCAAA
>JAWWCG010000792.1:0-2024 GCA_033720555.1 Kiloniellales bacterium
ACCAGGGTGTTCTCGGGTGCCACCTTCTCCGCCTCGTTGGCGGCGGCGGCGGCGAACAGCGCCGGCGTCATCTCCACCAGCAGCAGGGATTGGCCGGGCAGGATCATCGAGGCGTCGCGATTGCGGTTGAGGATCACCGCGTGCTGGTCGCTCACCCGCTCGACGATGTCGGTGAACAGCACCTCGGGCCTGAGCTGGTCGCCCGCCTCGGCGCCGATGCCCTCGAGGATCGCCGCGCCCGCCCGCTCGACCGCGTCCAGGTCGCCGGCGTGCAGCTCGAGGATGCCGAACTGGCGCTCGACGTAGAGGATGCCGGGGTCGACCTCCGGCACCGCGCTGAGCGCCAGGTCGATCACCCGGTGGATCGCCAGCGCCGGCGCGATCTCGACGATCAGCGAATGCATGCCCTCGATCGGCACGTAGCCGCGGGCGCGCACCGGCGTCGCCATATAGGCCGCGAACTGGCGCCGCAGGTCCTCGATCTTGAGATAAACGCGAAGCTGCGCCACCCCTGACTCCCTGGGACGCCTGCCTGCCCCCCCGCGCGCGGCCGGCCCGCGGCCGCCGCCCGGGGTCATCGACGAGGACGCGCTCAGTCGGCGCCGAAGGTCTTGGTCACGTCCGGATGGGGCCGCGGGATGACGTGGACCGAGACCACCTCGCCCACCGTCGAGGCCGCCTCGGAGCCGGCCTCGGTGGCCGCCTTGACCGCGCCCACGTCGCCCTGCACCAGCACCGAGACCAGGCCGGCGCCGACCTGTTCGCGGCCGATGATAGTGACGTTGGCCGCCTTCACCATGGCGTCCGCCGCGGCGAAGGCCGCCACGTAACCCCGCGTTTCGACGAAACCGATTGCGTTCTGCATGTTCCCTTCCTCCTAAAAAGAGTCGTCTGACGTGTCGTGTCCGGGCCGGCGCGCCGGCCTCAGCCCTTCTTGGTCTTGGCCTTGGGGGCGGCCTTGCCCGCCGCCTCGCCGGTCGGGTCGAGGGAGCCGACCACCAGGGCGTCGACCACGGCCGTGCCGTCCTTGAACCAGCCCTTGGCGACCGAGCCTTGGGTCACCAGCACCCGCTCGCCCTCGCCGCAGCCGAGCGGATCGAAGGCGACCAGGCGCTCGCCCGCCGCGCCGCCCCCACCATCATCGCCGCCGCTTGGGGTGGCCTCCAAATCGATCTCCAGGAGCGCGCCCGACGGCAGCTCGCCGAGCCGCTTGGTCGCCCAGACGCGCCCAACCACGTAGCCGGTTTTCATGCTCTCATCCTCACCACTTGCAATCCGAGACTGCGGGCCCGGTCCCAGGCCAGCGGCGTCAGGAGCGCCCGGCGGCCGAGGACCAGCTTGTCATGGGTCCGCGCGATCTCGGTGATCTTGGTTTCGCCGAGGAGCCCCTGCTCCCAGCGGAAGGCCCCGCCGTCGGCGGCGGGCGCGACGGCGGGCGCCGTCTCGGACGGTGTGCTGGCCACCACCGAGCCGGCCGCCGGGCCACGGGCCGTGCCGGGCGCGCCAGCCGCGAGGCGGAAGCGCACCCGGTTGGAGGCGATCGCCCCGAGCAGGTCGCGCTCCAGGGCGCAGAGCGCCACCTGGCGCGCGAAGGCGTTCAAGTCGGCGTCGCCGGCGATGGCGATCTCGATCCCGCTGCCCCCGGCTCCCCCGGCGAGCGCCGCGCGCACCCGCTCCGCGAGGCCGCCGACCTCGCTCGCCGGAGTCGCGGGGGGCGTCGCGGGAGATGGTGCGGCATGTGGCTCCGGCACGCCGCCGCGCGCCACCGCGTCGCGCAGCAGCTCGCGCACCATGCGGCGGATTTCTTCGTGGGAGACGCCGGCGCTCATCGCTCACAGCCTCGCCGTCAGCGCGTCTTCGGCGGCCCGGGCGGCGGCCCGCACGTCGGCCTCCGGACCGCTCAGGTAGAGCCGTCCCGTGGCCCCCATCATGCGGTAGTCCACCAGCTTGACGTCGGCCGACTTCTCGGCCTCGTTGGCCGCCAGGATGCTGTAGGCGGCGGGCTGCATCTCCAGCACGAAGAG
>JAWWCG010000793.1:0-2022 GCA_033720555.1 Kiloniellales bacterium
AGGGCGAGCCGGCGGACGCCATGACGCCGAGCGCCGTGTTCGAGCTCTCCTACACGCTGCCGCAACGCTATCTGGTGGCGCCGGACGAGACGGCCACCACCGCCGCGCCCTTGTGGCTGCAGAACTGGCTCGACCGCAAGGCCGAGATCGCCGTGCTGGCCGCGGGGCTCGCGGTGCTGACCTTGATCCTGGTGTTTCAGGACGCCCTCGCCCGCCGGCGCCGGCTCTACCTGGCGCTGCGCATCGGCTTCCTCGCCTACACGCTCTTTTGGATCGGCTGGATCGCCGGCGCGCAGCTTTCGGTGGTCAACGTGCTGACCTTCGCCGACGCCCTGATCACCGACTTCAGCTGGGCGTTCTTCCTCATGGAGCCCTTGCTGTTCATCCTCTGGGGCTACGTCGCCATCGCGCTCGTGTTCTGGGGGCGCGGCGTGTTCTGCGGCTGGCTGTGTCCGTTCGGCGCCCTGCAGGAGCTGACCGCCCGCCTGGGACGCCTCTTGCGGGTGCCGGAATGGCGCCCCCCCTTCGGCCTGCACGAGCGGCTGTGGCCGCTCAAGTACATCGCCTTCCTGGGGCTGTTCGCGCTGTTTCTCTACGACCCCGTGGCGGCCGTGAAGGGCGCCGAGATCGAGCCCTTCAAGACCGCGATCGTGATGAAGTTCGATCGCGCCTGGCCGTTCGTCCTCTACGCCGGCGCGCTGCTGCTGGCCGGCCTCTTCGTCAACCGCTTCTTTTGCCGCTATCTCTGCCCCTTGGGCGGCGCGCTCGCCCTGCCCGCGCGGGTGCGCATGTTCGAGTGGCTGAAGCGGCGCTGGCAGTGCGGCACACCCTGCCAGATCTGCGCGCGCCGCTGTCCGGTCCAGGCCATCCATCCGGAGGGCAAGATCAATCCCAACGAATGCATTCACTGCCTGAATTGCCAGGTGAACTACTACGACGCCGGCCTTTGCCCGCCGCTGCTCGACCGCCGCCGCCGCCGCGAGCGCGCCGCGCGCAGCGGGCCCTCGATCCGGGATCCCGGCAGGGACGACGCCGGCGCCGAGGCTTGACGGGCCCGGGACGCCGACGAATCAGATCTCGCCGTGCTTGAGCTCGTCGGGCCCGATCCGACTGTGCAGGCGCGCGTCGTGGGTGCGGAAGTGCTCGGTGAACCAGATCTGCAGCCGCTCGGCCAGCACCTCGGCCGCGGTCTCGAAGGCGCCGCTCTCGTACTCGTCCATGATCTCGCGGATTTCGTCCAGCAAGCTCTCGTGGGCGTTCTTGTGCTCGACGTACTGGTCGTAGGCGCGGTCGCGCATGACCTTTTCCTCGAGCGCGAAATGCGCCGAGATCCGGGCGTAGACCTCGCCCAAGAAGGCGTCGATGGCGCGCGGGTCCGCGTCGCCGTGAAGCCCTTCGTAAAGGTCGTTCAGCAGCGCGATCATCTCCTGATGCTCGTAGTCGACGGCGGGAATTCCCAGCCGGTAGGACTCCTTCCACTCGATCCAAGTCATCGCGCCCTCCGATCGGCGCGCCGCGCCAGGGGCCCCGCGTGCGCCGGCGCGCTCATGACCGCCCTTGCCGGTCGAAGCGGAAGCCGCCGAACTCCGGGCGAAAGTCCACGACGAACGACTCGCCCGGGCTCAGCTCGACGACCCCCTCGCTCTCGTAGTCGAAGCCGTCCTGCCGCGCGCTGTCCCGCAGGGCGATCCGCAGGACGTGACGGCCGGGGGCCACGGTGAAGCGCCGGTGCAGGTGGGCGGCGCCGTCGCGCGCCAGGCCGGTCGGCGGCAAGGTGGCGCTGAGCAGGGTCTTGCCGCCCAGGTCCAGCTCGACGTAGAGCGGCAGGCGCGCGCGCTCGCAGACCTCGGCGCGGCGCATGTTGGCCGCCAGCTCCTCGATCTCCGCGCGGCTCAGCTTGCGGCACGGCGTCGCGCGCTGGCCAACGTGGGTGAAGCTCAGCACCAACTGCGCCTTGTCGGCGGGAAAGCGCTCATAGGCCGGGCTGGTCGAGAAATAGCCGAGCAGCGCGGCTATGGCGGC
>JAWWCG010000794.1:0-2022 GCA_033720555.1 Kiloniellales bacterium
CGTGCGCCCGGAGCGGATCCGGATCCTGGGCGACGCCGAGCGGCCGGGCGGCTCGACCTGCGTGGTCGAGGGCAGCGTCGAGGAGGTCCAGTATTTGGGCGCCAGCACGCGCTACGGCGTGCGGGTCGGCGCCGCCGCGCGTCTGGCGGTGGTCCAGCCGAACGACCTGAGCGCCGGCGGCCCGGTGGCGCAGCCCGGCCAGAAGGTGCGCCTGGGCTTCGACCGCAAGGCGATCCAGGTCATGCCGGGCCCGGCCGGCGCGCCGGCACCCTCCGAATGAGCGTCGCGCGCGCCGAGGCCGGCGGCGGCGCCTTGCGGCGGCTCTCGGCGCTGCTCTACGCCCGGCCGCAGATCCTGCTGCTGGCGCTCTTGACGCCGCCCCTGCTGTGGCTCGGCGTGATCTATCTGGGCTCGCTGTTCTCGCTTCTGGCGCAGAGCTTCTTCTATATCGAGCCCTTCACCGGCCGGATCGTCCACGAGCTCTCGCTGCGCACCTACGCCGAGCTGCTGTCGAGCCGGGCCAATCTCGACGTCATCATCCGCACCGCCACCATGGCGGCGTCGGTGACCCTGGCGGCGGCCGCGATCGGCTTTCCCATCGCCTATTACATGGCGCGCTACGCCACCGGGCGCGTTAAGGCGATCTTCTATCTCGCGGTCATGCTGCCGCTGTGGTCGAGCTATCTCGTCAGGGTCTACGCCTGGAAGCTGATCCTGGCGAAGGAAGGCATCATCGGCTGGACCTTCGAGCAGTTGAAGCTGACCTGGCTGCTCGACGGCGTGCTGGCGGTTCCGGTGATCGGCGGCCCGTCGCTTTCGGTCTCCTATCTCGGCATGTTCCTGGTGTTCACCTACATGTGGCTGCCCTATATGATCCTGCCGACCCAGGCGGCGCTCGAGCGGGTTCCGGCCTCGCTGATCGAGGCCTCGGGCGACCTCGGCGCGCGGCCGGCGCTGACCTTCCGCAAGGTGGTCCTGCCGCTGGCCTTTCCCGGCGTCGTGGCGGGTTCGATCTTCACCTTCTCGCTGACCCTGGGGGACTACATCATCCCCTACATCATCGGCTCGTCGCGGTTCTTCATCGGTCAGGTGGTCTTCCTGCAGCAGGGCACCGCCGGCAACATCCCGCTGGCCGCCGCCTTCTCGGTGGTGCCGATCGCCATCATGGCGGTCTACCTCACCATCGCCAAACGCCTGGGGGCCTTCGATGCGCTCTAGGGTGCGCTTTAGCAGGACGGCCCGGCGCTTCGGCGCGCGCGCGCCCTGGGGGCTCAAGCTGGCGGCCCTCTGCGGCCTGCTCTACCTCCACCTGCCGATGGCCTTCATCATCCTCTACGCCTTTTCGACCGAGGATAAGTCCTATCAGTTCCCGCCGCCGGATCTGACGGTGCGCTGGTTCGCCGTCGCCTTCGCCCGCGAGGACATCTGGCAGGCGCTCGGCCTGTCGCTGCGGGTCGCCGCCACCGCGACCGCCACCGCCTTGGTGCTCGGCAGCCTGGCCGCGGCGGCGATGTACCGGACCCGCTTCTTCGGCAAGGAGTCGATCACCCTGCTGATCATCCTGCCGATCGCCCTGCCGGGCATCGTCACCGGCATCTCGCTGCGCGCCGCCTACAATCTGGTCGACATCCCGTTCTCCCTGTGGACCATCGTGATCGGCCACGCGACCTTCTGCGTGGTCGTCGTCTACAACAACGTCCTGGCCCGCTTCCGGCGCACCTCGGCGTCCCTGATCGAGGCCTCCATGGACCTCGGCGCCGACGGCTTCCAGACCTTCCGCTACGTCGTCCTGCCGAACATCGCGACGGCGCTGCTGGCCGGCGGCATGCTGGCCTTCGCGCTCTCTTTCGACGAGGTGATCGTGACCACCGTCACCGCCGGCCAGCAGACCACCCTGCCGATCTGGATGCTGAGCGAGCTGGTGCGCCCGCGCCAGCGCCCGGTCACCAACGTGGTCGCCGTCTTCGTCATCGCCGCCACCTTCGTGCCGATCCTCATCGCCTACTATCTGACCCGCGGCAC
>JAWWCG010000795.1:0-2022 GCA_033720555.1 Kiloniellales bacterium
CCGCCGCCTTCTCGCGCGCCTTTCGCCGGCGCTACGGACAGGCGCCCAGTCAGTGCCGGCGGCTGTCGCGAGCCCACTAGGGTCTGTGGACATTTGGAGGGTTCCCGGCTCGGGGGCATCTGTGATTCAAGACTGTCTTTTGGAAGGAGGCAGTCTTGGATCGAGATGTTTTGAGCGATGGCCAATGGGAGCGGATCGCACCGCTTCTACCCGGCAAGGCGGGCGACCCTGGTCGTTCTGGCAAGGACAACCGGCTGTTTTTCGAAGCGATCTTGTGGATGGCTCGCACGGGTGCGCCCTGGCGCGATCTGCATGACAGGTTCGGGAAGTGGAACTCGGTTTCCCGCCGCTTTCGGCGCTGGGCGCAGCGCGGCGTATTCGAGAGTCTCTTCAAGGCCTTATCGGATGATCCGGACTTTGAATACGCGATCATCGACGGCACCATCGTGCGGGTCCACCAACACGGCAGCGGCGCAAGGGGGGGACTCAAAATCAAGCTATCGGCCGATCGCGCGGCGGCTTGACCAGCAAGATCGTGGCGCTGGTCGATGCCTTAGGCAATCTGTCGCGCTTTGTCCTGCTCCCCGGGCAACGCCACGACAGCATCGGCGTCGAACCTTTGATTGCCAACATCGACTTCGACGCCTTGCTCGCTGACAAGGCCTTCGACAACGACTGGATTCGCAACGAGCTGGACGACAGGGGCGCCATCGCCGTTATCCCGCCCAAGGCCGACCGCGCAAACGCCATCGCCTGCGACTTCTCGATCTACAAATGGCGCCACCTGGTCGAGAACTTCTTCTGCAATCTCAAGGAATTCCGTCGCATCGCCACGCGTTACGACAAGACCGACACAAGCTTCGCCGCCATGATATATCTGGCCGGCACCGTCATGGCCCTCAAATGAATGTCCACAGGCCCTAGCCCGTCCCCGGGCTGCTTTCCGCCAACGAATGCTCGCACCGCGTCTTAGCGGTTGCGAGACTCGAATCGGCGCAAGTAACGTGGGCGCCCGCACAGCCCGCGAGCCCTTCGCAGTGGCCAATCCCCGAACGGCGGCCCGGTGGGGTGCGAAGCCCGTTCGCCGGCCTGTGCGCCCATGGTCTTCGGAGGTGAATGGCAATGTGGATTAAGGATCTCAGGCGAACCCTGGCCGTCGGGCTGGCGATTCTGATGGCGATGACGACCGTTCCGGCGGGGCTCGCCCAGGCCAAGATGGTGACGACCGACCAGGTCATCGAGCAATCCGCGTCCTCGCAGGACAGGGCCCAGGTTCTGGACTTCCTGATGCGCGAAGACGTGCAGCAGCAGCTGACTTTGCTCGGGGTCGACCCCGACGAAGCGGCCGAACGGGTTGCCGGCCTGTCGGACGAGGAACTGCGGCAGATCGCCGGGCAGCTGGACGAGTTGCCGGCGGGCGAGGGCTCTGTGGGCATCGTCGTCGGCGCAATCCTTATTATCTTCCTTGTGCTGCTGATCACCGACCTCCTGGGCCTGACGGACGTCTTTCCCTTCGTGAAGAAGTAGGGCTGAACCGTCATGGCGTGCCGGAGGTACCTCGGCGCCCTTTTTGCCGGTCTGGGCCTGGCCCTGGCGGCCTGCACGACCCCGCAAACCGCGGCTCTGATCGAGGCGCCCGGCGACCTGCCGTCGAGCGCCGCGGTCGAGGATGTGCCGTTCTTTCCGCAAGAGGACTATTACTGCGGGCCGGCGGCGCTGGCCACGGTGTTGGCCTGGAGCGGTTTGCCGGCGACGCCGGAGGAACTGGTCGATCGGGTCTACACGCCGGAGCGTCAGGGCACCCTGCGGAGCGACGTGCTCGCGGCGGCCCGACGCGAGGGCCGCCTGGCGGTCCCGGTCGCCTCGCTCAGGGACATGATGGCCGAGATCGCCGCCGGCCACCCGGTGCTGGTGTTCCAGAACCTGTCGCTCTCCTGGTATCCCCAGTGGCACTATGCGGTGGCCGTCGGCTATGACCTGGGGCGGAGGGAAATCACCTTGCGCTCCGGCCGGGAGGCCGAG
>JAWWCG010000796.1:0-2016 GCA_033720555.1 Kiloniellales bacterium
CGCGACGCCGAGGCCTTCCCCCATGCCGGCACCTTCAACAACAACGTGCTCTCCATGGCCGCCGGCGCGGCCGGTCTCGAGGCGGTCTACACCGCCGACGCGGCGCGCGAGCTGACCGCCAGGGGCGACGCGCTGCGCGCCCGCCTCAACGAGATCGCTCACGCCACCGGCACGGCGATGCAGGTGACCGGCCGCGGCTCGCTCATGACCGTTCATTTCGGCAAGGCCGCCTGTGGCGAAATCCGCTCCGTCGATGACCTCACGGGCGAAGACCAGGACGCCAAGGCTTTGTTCCACTTGGAAATGCTGGCCCGCGGCCAGTACCTCTCCCGCCGCGGCTTCATGAGCCTGTCGGTGGCGCTGAGCGACGACGACCTGGCGGCCTTCGCCGAGGCGGCCGGCGCGGCGCTGGCGACGGCGGGCCGCCTGATCGGCCGGGGGGACTGAGGTGCCGCACAGCGGTCGGCGCCGGGGCCCGACCCGCCGCGCCGGGCGGCCGGGAGACTGCAACAATCCTGTATACCACCCCAAAATCGAGCCCGCAGGACAACGATATCTTGACTTTGCGATTACTCCATTTAGTCTCGCGGCGTTCCAGATTGGGGGTGTGGATCTGATGCCATTTACCTGGGGGGAGACAATCCCATGAGACTTCTGTCTAGGTTTGGACTTTATGCCGTGCTGTTGGCGGCGCTGGCGTCGTGCCAGTCGTTCGAGGGTGCCTTCTCGGTGGACAGTGACTTGAAATCGGCCGAGATGGCCGGACCGCCCTCCGGGGCGTTCGAGGCGGCCCTACAGAAGGAATACCTCACCGTCGCCCAAAGAGAGTACGCCGAATCCGACTGGGAACACGCCGACCTCTTCGCCCAAAAGGCCAGGGCGGCCGGCAACGGCGAAACGGTCATGCCGGAGGATCCGGCCAACTGGATGCTGCCGGAAGACATGACCCGGACCTTCACCGACGCCAGGGGTTCCCTGATGGACGCCCTCGACGGCGGCGGCCGCGAGAAGGCGCCGGCCGAGGCGGCGATCGCGCAAGCCAATTACGACTGCTGGATCCAGGAGACGGAAGTCCGCAACGAAGGCTTCCAGGAGGACGACATCGCGTACTGTCGGGGCCTCTTCTGGGATAACCTGGCCCTAGTCGAGGAGGCGATCAAGCCCGAGCCGATGGCCGCGCCCGTGCCGGCACCGGCGCCGGAGCCGGTCGCGCGCGACTATCTCGTGTACTTCGACTTCGACAAGTACAACGTCCGTCCCGACGCCGCGAGCATCCTCGATCGCGTGGCGGAGGCCATCAACGATATGGGCGCAACCAGCGTCAGCCTTGTCGGCCACACGGACACCATGGGCACGCCCGAATACAATCAGACTCTCTCGGTCGAACGCGCCGATTCGGTGCGCGAGTACCTGCAGAGCAAGGGCGTCACCGCCGACATCTCGGCCACCGGCGTGGGCGAGAGCGATCCGCGCGTTCCGACCCCTGACCAGGTCATGGAACAGGAAAACCGGAACGTCCAGATCCGCATCAACTAGCACCGGATCCGGTCAAGCCAAGAGCGGCGCCTCCTCAGCGAGGCGCCGCTTTTCTTTACCCGAAGCGCTGCGGCGGCTTAAAGTCTGGCGGTCGAGAACGGAGCCCTAGGCGGACCCTCGGGTCGCCACTCGAGCGACGCCGTCGCCCGCCCGCCGGGGCCCCCCGCGCCTTCGAGCGCGGGATCGTGTCCGGGGGGCAGGCCAGGAATGACGAGCGACCAGGATATCTTTGTCGGCGCCGGCGAGACGCCTCAGACCTTGGCCTTGCGGTTCGCCAACCGGCACGGCCTGATCGCCGGGGCGACCGGCACCGGCAAGACCGTCACCCTGCAGATCCTCGCCGAGGGCTTCTCGAGGGCCGGCGTGCCGGTCTTCCTGGCCGACGTGAAGGGCGATCTGTCGGGCCTGTCCCAGGCCGGCGTCGTCAAGCCGAAGCTGCGCGAGCGCGCCGAGACGATCGGCATGGCGGCGTTCGCGCCC
>JAWWCG010000797.1:0-2013 GCA_033720555.1 Kiloniellales bacterium
CACGAGCAAAGCGAGGACGCGGTCTTCGCCATCGGCCCCTACTCGTTCCGGCCCAGCGCCAAGCTCCTGATCCACGGCGACAACCAGCAAAAGATCCGGCTGACCGAGAAGGAAACCGCGATCCTCAAGTACCTCTACCGCAGCGGCAACATGGTGGTCGGCCGCGACACTCTGCTGGGCGAGGTCTGGGGCTACAACGCCGGCGTCACCACACATACTCTGGAAACCCACGTCTACCGGCTGCGCCAGAAGATCGAGACCGATCCCTCCAACGCCGAGATCCTGGTGACCGAGCCGGGCGGCTACCGGCTGGTTCCCTGATCCGTCGTTCCGGTCGCGGAGGTGTCTCGGAGGCGCCCCGGAGGCGCTGGTGGGCCGGCTTAGCTCCGGGCGATCGCCGGAAACCACAGCAGGCGCAAGAGCCCGCCCTTGGCGCAACTCGCCAGGAGCTTCTTCAGGCCCTCGAAGGGAATATCGGGAAACGCGGCGGCCAGCTCGTCGGCGCCGAAGGCGGCCTCGCGTTCGCTCAGCCAGGCCAGGATGTCCAGGGCCTCGCGCGGGATCTTCAAAGTCGCCAGGGTTTCCTCGCTGCCGTCTTCGGGCCGACGCACGATGCGCAAGCCCGGCGCGGTCTCCTCGCCCGGCGCCGGCGCGGTCGTGACGGTCACGTCGGGGATCCGCTGAAACCGACTGGCGCGGTCGATCTTCTCGAGGCGCCGGTCCTCGGGCAACATGGCGAGCGCGACATGCTCGGGGGTGATGACGCGCGCCAGCTCCGGCAGCTCCGCCAGCAAGCGGCCAATGGTCTCGAAGGCGGCGGCGTGATCCCGGCCCTCGCCCCAGGCGCCGTACAGCGGCTCGCGCCACCGCGGGTCCTGCAGCAGGACGTAGCGCAACTGGTGCAGGATGCAGTCGGCGGCGGTCGGCGGCTCGATGACGAAGGCGACCGCCAGCGAATCGCCGCTCGCATAGGTGCGGTGCCAGGTGCCGCGCGGGAAGAACAGCACCGAACCCGGCTCCAGATGGAGCGTCTGAAAGGCGGCGTCGCGGGAGTCCGGGAAGCCGCCCGCCATTTGCGGAAAGGTCTCGTCCTCGGGGCGTGTCGCGCCGGCGGAGTACTGACTGCCGCACGGATTGCGCAAGCCGGCGACCGGGGCGAGCTCGAACCGCTTGGTTCCGCGCAGTTGGATCGAGATGATGTCGTGGGCGTCGTAATGGCAGGCCGCGCCGTTCTCGCTCGGCGAGGCCCAGGCCGTCATCCGGCAGGTGCCCGGATTGAGGCCGAGATCGGCCTCGAGCTGGCCGACGAAGGCCTTGGCGCCGGGGACCGCGCTCGTCACGTCGGAGAAATAGAGCGTCAGGCCCATTTTGTAGACGAATTCGGCCGTCCGCTTGTCAATCGGCATCATGTAGCTGCTTTTGGTCCCGTTCGACTGCCAGACGGCGCCGCCGTTGACCCGCGCCAGGGCCTCGCAGCTTTGCAGCTCCTTGGCGCGGAGAAACGCCGGCAGGCGGGCCGGGTCGCCCTCGGAGACGAAGTAGCCGCTCTCGCCCGGCGTGAAACCGGCGAAGAACTCCGCCACGGAACGCGGCGACACCAGGGCGCTGAGCGCGGGTTTGTCGGCAGCCGACATGGCGATCCTTCGCGGGCGGTTGCGGCCTTCCCTTCGGGGGCCGTTTCTAACATCGCCGCCCTTGCCGTGAAAGCCGGCTATTGCTACTTGTGAGCCGGGCGGCGATAGGCCGGGCGGCGGCCCGGAGCGGCAAACGAAGGACCCTCCTCTTGCCATCGGATCCCGAGAACGAAACTTCCGCCGGCAAAGCCATTTCGGAGGTCGCGGACGCCAGTTACGACCCAGAACTCTCGGCCGGCGCCCGCCATCACGAAGCCGGCCGATTCCGCGAGGCCGAACAGCTCTACCGTCGGGTCCTGCAGCGCGATCCGAACAACGCCGAAGCCTTGAACCTGCTCGGCGTCCTGGCGGCGCAGGCCGGCCACGCCCGGGACGCCAA
>JAWWCG010000798.1:0-2005 GCA_033720555.1 Kiloniellales bacterium
CCGCACCCGGTCCAAGAGGACCGCGCCGGCCCGCTCGGCGTCCTCGCTCGCGCCGCCGCCGCCGAAATCCAGGCCGGCGACCAAGGCGCCGTCCGGATCCTGCTTCAGGTGGCAGCCGGGCGACAGCAGGATCCGCTGCAGTGCCGGCGCGACCGGCCGGCTGCGGATCAACAGCCCCGGCAGGTTGGTCATCGGCAGGCCGACGCCGAGCGGCGCGACCAGCTCCGGGGTCGCCACGCCGGCGGCGAGCACCGTAACGTCGGCGGCGATCGGGCCGCGGCCGGTCTCGGCGCCGGTCACCCGATCGCCGTCGCGCCGGATCTCCGCCGCCTCGCACGGCGCGTGGACCGTGGCGCCGTGGCGTTCGGCCGACGCCAGCAGCGCCCGGGTCGCCGGCGCGGCGTCGAGGCTGGCCTCCAGCTCGGCGAAGACGGCGGAGGCGGGCGGGTCGGCGACCTGCGGCTCCATCGCGCGGAAGGCGTCCCGGTCGACGAAGCGCAGGCCGTAGCCCCAGGCCCGGTGCTCGGCGACATAGGCGGCGAGATCGCCCGCCTCGGCGTCCCACAGCAGGCTGCCGCCCCATTTCACGCCGAGCCCGCCGCCGGTCTCCGCCTCCAGCCGACGCCACTCCAGCAGACTTTGGAAACGCAGGCGAAAGTACGGCGCCGGATTGTCGTAGGAGGCGTTGATCCAGCCGAACGAGCGGCCGCTCGCCACGGCGGCGGGCCCGGCCCGGTCGATCACGGTGACGGCCGCGCCGCGGCGGGCCAAATGGTGGGCGATCGCGGCGCCGACGATGCCGGCGCCGACGATCAAGACGCTGGTCCGGGCGCCGGTCTCAGGTCGCGCTGTCTCGGGTCGAATGGTCACGGGTCGCGTGGTCACGGGCGGGCGGGCCTCTCCTGGGCGATTGACGTCAGGCGGCCGGTCGCGCGCCGCGCGACCAGGCTATCACGCGACGCCGCTAAATCGCGAGGGGCCAAACCGCGAGGCGCTAAACCGCGAGGCGCTAAACCGCGAGCCGCGCGACGCCGGTCGGTGCCGGTCGGTGCCGGTCGGTGCCGGTCGGTGCCGGTCGGTGCCGGTCGGTGCCGGTCGATGCCGACGAGATCTCCGGCGAACCTCCGGCAAGACTCTCCCGTAAGCATTTGCACTAAAATCTGCGGGAAATCAGCGGCTTGTCACGTGACGGCTCGGACCCTAGAATAACTCACGGCTCACGAGAGGGGGACTGTGAGCGTGGGCTTCGATCGATTTGAACGCCCCGTGCGGGCGATTCGCATGCGCCGGACGGCATGGACGGCGCGCCTCGGCGGCGCGCTCGTGCTGGCTTGGCTGCCTCTGGCGGCCCACGGCGAGGTGCTCTCGCGCTTCGACTACACCGTCCTGCGCGACGGTGAGCCCATCGGGACCCACCGCGTGACGGTGTCGCCCGCCGGACGGAACATCGAGGTCGAGGAGCAGTCCGACGTCGCCGTGACGTTCGGGCCGGTCACCTTCTACCGCATGGCGCATCTGCGCCGGGAGCTGTGGCGCGACGGCGTGCTGGAGACCCTGGTGGCGCAGACCGACAAGAACGGCGATCTTTACCACATCGAGATCACGCGCGAGCCCGACGGATACAAGCGCGTGGTCAACGGGCGGACCGAGCGTTTCCCGCCGTCGGTGAAGCCCTTGGCGCTGTGGCACGAGGACCTGTTCACCTACACCTCGTTCCTCTCGCCGGTCGAAGACAAAACCTTCGAAATCTCGATCGACTTCGTCGGCGCGGAAAAGCTCGAATCGGTCGGCCAGTCGGTCAACGCCTTCATCTACCGCCTGTCGGGCGATACCAATCGGGAAGTCTGGTACGACGCCGACGGCCTCATCCTCAAGGTGCGGCTGCTCGACCACAGCCCGACCATCGAATACGTGCTGAGCGCGACGAGCGCGGCGCCGAGCCCTGGCATCCAAGCCGAGGCCGTCGAAGCGAAATCCGTCGAAGCGAACTCCGCCTCCGGGGCGA
>JAWWCG010000799.1:0-2004 GCA_033720555.1 Kiloniellales bacterium
CCCTCGGCCTCGAGCACGGCGGCGCGCTTTTCGCGCTCGGCCTTCATCTGCCGGGCCATGGCGTCCACCAGGTCGCGCGGCGGCGAGATGTCCTTGATCTCGATGCGGGTCACCTTGATCCCCCAGGGCTCGGTGGCGTCGTCCACCACGTTGAGCAGCTCGGCGTTGATCTTGTCGCGCTGGGACAAGAGCTCGTCCAGGTCCATGGAGCCCATGACGGTGCGGATGTTGGTCATCGTGAGGTTGAGGACCGAACGTTCCAGCTCGCGCACCTCGTAGGCCGCCCGGGCGGCGTCGAGCACCTGGGAGAACACCACCCCGTCGACCTCGACCAGGGCGTTGTCGCGGGTGATCACCTCCTGGGAGGGCACGTCGATCACCGTCTCCATCATGTTCATCTTGGCGCCGATGCGGTCGACGATGGGCACGATCCAGTTGATGCCGGGGCGCAGCGTATGGGTGTAGCGCCCGAAGCGCTCCACGGTCCATTCATAGCCCTGGGGCACCGGTTTGACGCCCATGAGGACGAGCACCACCGCCAGCACCACGACGGCGATTACGAACATGGAAAACCCTGTGATGTCGAGCGGCATGGAGGTCTCCAAAATATATCCGGTCGCGCGCGCCGGGCCGGCTTCCGGCTTAGTGTCTTATGGTTAACAGATCTTTACCGGCGCGCGCCGAGTCGGCGTGCGCGGCGCGAGGCCCCTTCAGGGAGACGCGGGGCGCGGGGCCGGATGGCGGCGGGCCGGGGAGCGGGCGACATCTCGCGGCGGCCGGGACACTGCGCCGTGGTTTTTTCACATTGAGAACATTTTTTTCTTAAATTTTGGGGTCTAGTGTGATGCACTTCTTAGAGTCGCCCAATTGACGGGGCTATTAGGGGTCGTCGCACTCGGCGGCCAGGCATTTGAAAGGCGCGTGAGGCTATGGCGCAATTTTGGGTTGTCGGTGGGGAATACACCGACACTCACTTCCACGAAACCGTCGGTGGCAGTGAGGAGTGGATCGGACCCTTTGACGATTACAAGGCGGCGAAGGCGGAGTGGGCCAAGCATGCGTGGAGCTCGGTGGACGATTGCCACACGCGCTACCGGATCGAGCGCATAGATCCGGACTCGCCGCCGATCTGTACGGACTGACGCCACACAGCCGTGCCTTGGAAGCTGCCGGAGAGCGAAGGCGATCTCCTGGCGCTGGCCAAGTCGTACCCCTACCCGGCGCCCGAGGGCTCCTATCTCTTCGCGAAGGGCGAGGCCGGCCCGATCCTCGAGGCCGATTTCGCCGGCCGGGTGCCGGTTCTCGCCCACGGCTCTAACCGCTCGCCGGCCCAGCTCAAGCGCAAGTTCGGAACCGCCGCCGAGATCCCGGTCAGCTACGGCTGGCTGGCCGACTACGACGTGGTCTATTCCGCCCACATCACGCAATACGGCGCGGTCGCCTCGACCTTGCAGCATCGCCCGGGCATGCGGGTCCGGCTCGCCGTCACCTGGCTGGACGACGCGCAGCTCGCACGCATGCACGAGACCGAGGGGCCGTCCAACTACGCCTTCGGCCGGCTGGCCGGGATCGCCCTGCGGGTCGATCACGGGCCGGCCGCCGACTACACCGAAGCCTTCGTCTATCTCGGCCGCAACGGCTGCCTCGACCTCGAGGACGGGCCGGTCGGCCTGGCCGCCGTCGTCGCCGAGGGCCGCGGCCACCGGGCGCACCACCAGGAAGAGGCGCTCGATCTGGTGCGCGGGCGCCACCGCCCCGAGGCGACCCTCGATCAGATGATTCTCGAGGCCGTGCGCCACGCCGACCGCCGCCAGGCGCTGACCGCCGAGATGAAGGCGCGGGCGATCCCGGTCGCTGCCCCGCATTTCGAGGAGCGGGGGTCCTAGAGAGTTTTCCGTTCTCAAGGAAGCGGCCCCCACCCCCGCCCGGCCCCCCCCGGCATAGGCTGGCAGGGGTGGGCGGGGGGGGGCCGTGGGGGGCGGGGCGGGTACCCCTGGGGGGGGA
>JAWWCG010000800.1:0-1997 GCA_033720555.1 Kiloniellales bacterium
CTTAGTCAAATAATGGGAATCGCCAGTTCGGCCGGACGGTCGGTCCGACGGTCGGTCCGACGGTCGGTCCGACGGTCGGTCCGACGGTCGGCCGGCGCCGGCGCGGCGCGAGACGCTGCGCGGCGGGACGAGCCTTGGCGAGACAGGAGGGGTCAGACGGCCTATAAGCCGGGTTCTGTCCCTCCGGGCGCGAACGCCCCGAGGGGATGACCATTCATCTGGGACGCCCGTTGCCGGACGCCTCGCGCGACCTACCCGGGCGGCGGCGCGAAAACCCGCCTGGCCCGTCGCCGGGCCCGCCGCCCCTACTCGGTCTTGCTCCCGGTGGGGTTTACCGTGCCGCCTGCGTCGCCGCAGGCGCGGTGCGCTCTTACCGCACCCTTTCACCCTTACCGGCCGGAGGACGCGTCCCGAGGGACGCAGCCGGGCCGGCGGTTTGCTTTCTGTGGCACTTTCCCTGGGGTCGCCCCCGCCGGGCGTTACCCGGCACCGTGTTTCCGTGGAGCCCGGACTTTCCTCCCCCGCGGCCGGCCGAGGCCGGACGCGACGGCGGCCATCCGGCCGTCTGACCCAGGCTTTACCTAGGCCTCGGGCCGCGGGCCGTCAAGCCGGCGCAAGCCGGGCGAGCAGCGCCGCCAGGCGCGCCGCGGTCTCGCCGTCGGGCTCGCCGGTGACGGCGGCGGGGCGGAAATGGCGCTGGAAGGCGGCGAGCACCGCCCGGGTCTCGTCGTCGAGCCGGCCGTGACGCGGCACGGCGTAGCCGAAGCGCGCCAGTTGCGCCTGGATCTCGGCGATCCCCGGCGCCGGATCCGCCGGGCTCGGCGCGTCGGGCCAGAGGCCGATCCCGGCGGCGGCCAGGGCCCGCCAGTCGAACAGCTCGCCCGGGTCGCGCTTGCGCGCCGGCGCCACGTCCGAGTGGCCCAGCACCCGGCCCGGCGGGATCGGATGGCGGGCGAGGATCGCCTTCGCGAGGGCGCTCAGGGCGGTCATCTGGGCCGCGGGGAACGGCCGGTAGCCGCAGGTGTGGCCGGGGTTGACCAGCTCGATGCCGATCGAGCGGGCGTTGATGTCGCTGGCCCCGGCCCAGCTCGAGACGCCGGCGTGCCAGGCGCGCCGCGCCTCGTCGACCAGGCGGTAGACCGTGCCGTCCTCGTCGATGCAGTAATGGGCGCTGACCCGCGCCGCCGGGTCGCACAGGCGCTCGAGCGCGGCCGCGGCGCTCGCCATGTCGGTGTAGTGCAGCAGCAGGATGTCGACCGCCTGGCCTTGCGGCCGGGCGTCGTGGTTGGGCGAGGGGCGGTCGACGAAACGGAGCATGGCGGGCGGAGCGGGCGACGGCCCTAGTGCGGTTTGCGAAGGCCGCGGATGCGGTCGTAGGCGGCGTTGATGGTGGCCAGCTTCTCGTTGGCGAGGTCGACGAACTCCTGCGGCAGGCCCTCGGCGACCAGCTTGTCCGGGTGGTTCTCCACCACCAGGCGCCGATGGGCCGCCTTGATCTCCTCGTCGCTCGCGGTGCGGCTGACGCCGAGGATCTGGTAGGGATCGGAGGCGTCGGGGCCCATATTGCTGGCGCGGATGCGCGCCCAATCGTCCGCGTCGAAGCCGAAGATCTCGGCCACCTTGGCCAGGTACTCGAGCTCGTCGGCGGTGATCTTGCGGTCGGCGCGGGCGATGTGGAACAGGCCGTCGATGAGCTCCTCGAGGACCGCCGGGTTGTGGCGGAACAGGCGGGCGATCTGCCGGGCGTAGGGCTCGAAGCCGGCGGCGTCGCGGCGCGCCTGGTTGAACAGGCGGCCGACGTTCTGCATCTCCTCCTGGGGGATGTGGAAGACTTCCTTGAAGGCGCCGATCTCGTCCTTGGTGACGACCCCGTCGGCCTTGGCCATCTTGGCGCCCAGCACGATCACGCCGATGGTGAAGGCGACCCGCCGGGTGGCGTCGTCCTCCGGCGCCTCGCGGGTGCTGTCGCGCATCTTGTCGACGGCGTGGCCGGCGGC
>JAWWCG010000801.1:0-1994 GCA_033720555.1 Kiloniellales bacterium
CGTCGTCCATCTCGTCGCTGTTCCCCGCTGTTGGCGATTTGGTCTCAATCTTGGCATTCGGGTCGGATATGTCCAGGGGGGCCGCGTCGCGCACGCCCAGGAAGCAAGCCTCCACCAAGCGGCCTACCAAGCGGAGAGCCGTTGTCTTTCGCGATGTGGGCTTGAGCGGGCGCGTGCTAGGATGAGGCCAAATCGACGGGGGAGCTCACGGATGCCAATCTTCTTGGACCGTCACGATGTCGGCGAGTTCTCTGCGCAAGACATCGCCAAGTTGCACATCAAGGACCTGGAAATCCAAGACAAATACGGGGTGAAGTTTCTAACCTATTGGTACGATGCCGATCGTCGCACCACGTTCTGTCTGGTCGATGCGCCGGACAAAGAGACGGCCGACAAGGTCCACGCGGAAGCCCATGGCCATGTCGCCAACGAAATGATTGCCGTGGATCTCTCCGCGGTCGAGGCCTTTCTCGGCCGGATCCAGGATCCGCCTTCCGCCAAGACCGAGCCGATCGACGATTCCGCCTTCCGCGCCATCATGTTCACCGACATGGTCGGTTCGACGGAAATCACGGCGCAACTCGGCGATGCGATGGCGCTCGAGTTGCTCAAGGCGCACGACGCCATCCTCCGGCGATCCTTGGAACGTCACGGCGGCTGCGAGGTCAAGCACCTTGGGGACGGCATCATGGCGTCGTTCGACGATGTCTCGGCCTCGGTCGCCTGCGCCATGACCATCCAGCAGCAGCTCGCGTCCTACAACAAATCCAGCACGACGCCGATCCGGGTGCGGATCGGCATTCACGCCGGCGAACCCGTGAAAGACAGCGACGATCTCTTCGGCTCGGCTGTGCAAATGGCGGCGCGCATCTGCGATGCGACCCCAGCCGACGCCATCCTCGTGTCCCGCGAGGTCAGGGACGCGTGCGTGGTCGCCGATGTGGGATTCGCGCCATCCGGTTCGAAAAGGCTGAAAGGATTTTCGCAACCGGTGCCGCTGTTCAGCCCGGATCCTCGTTAGCCGCGCCGCGCCCGGAGCAGGCGCGACGGCCGTCCCCATGACGGAGCGGCGCGCGCCTTACAGCCCCGCCACGGTTTCCTTGATCAGGAAGTCGACCACCTTGACCAGCGCCTCCTTGGGCTCGGCGCCGGCGTCGACCGCCTTCTGGTAGACCGCGAGCTGTTGGTGGGCGCTGGTGCCGCGCTTGAGGATGGTGCGGCCGTGGCCGATCTCGCGCACGCAGTCGAAGTGCTTGGCGTCCTCCTTGGTGAGGGCGAGGATCTCCTCGAAGAGGTCGGCGTAGGCCACCACCTCGCCCTTGCCGAAATCGACCAGCCCCTCGTCGATGCCGTAGCGCTGGGCGCGCCAGCGGTTCTCCTGCACCAGCATGTTGTTGTAGCGCCGCCAGCGCTGGTTGTTGCGCTTGAGGCGGTAGAGCATGTGGAGCAGGCAGAGATAGACCGCCGCCACCGTGATGCCGTCCTGGTAATGGGTGCAGATGTCGGCGATGCGCATCTCCAGGGTCGGAAAGCGCGCCGAGGGCCGCACGTCCCACCACAGCTTGGAGGCGTCCTCGATCAGCCCGGCGTTGACCATGATCGCCAGGTGGCGCTGGTACTCGCCGTAGCTGTCGAAGGGCTGCGGCAGGCCGACGCGCGGCAGCTCGTCAAACACCGCCAGGCGGTAGGATTTGAGGCCGGTGTCCTCGCCGCGCCAGAACGGCGAGGACGTCGAGAGCACCAGCAGATGCGGCAGGAAATAGGCGATCTGGCCCATGAGGTCGATGCGCAGGTCGTCGTCGTCGAGACCGACGTGGACGTGCATGCCGCAGATCAGCAGGCGGCGCGCGACCGCCTGCATGTCACGGGCCAGCACGTTGTAGCGGGCCTTGGGCGTGTGCTTCTGCTCGCTCCAGGCCGAGAAGGGGTGGGTGGAGGACGCGATCGGCGCCAAGCCGTGCTTGGCCGTCACATCGGCAACGCAGCGGCGCAAC
>JAWWCG010000802.1:0-1990 GCA_033720555.1 Kiloniellales bacterium
CAGCAGCACCGAGGAGTGGTGGCTGTCGATCCCGGAGGACATCCGTCCGGCCAAGGACCAGCCGTTCTATCACCTGCTCGCGGAGAACGAGGAGTCGAGCTACGTCGCCTATGTCTCGGAGCAGAATCTGCTGCCCGATGACAGCGGCCTGCCGGTGGGCCACCCCGAGGTGGACGTGCTGTTCGGCGAGATGCGCGACGGGCGCTACGTGATGCGCCAGATCCAAAGGAATTAGGCGCCGGGGACAATTTGCCGGCAACCGGTCGCCGGGCCTCGAGCGCCGGCGGCGAGACGCCGGGCGGCGGCGCGGCCGTCCGAACCCGATCCAGACCCGGTCCAGTTCCGGGCCAGTTTGGATCCAGTTCCGATCCAGTTCCGATCCAGTTCCGGCCCAGATCCGGCGGCGCGAGACCGTGGCCGCGCGGAACCCATGAGATTCCGACGGTAGACTCCAACGGCGATATCCGGCGGCACCATCCGGCGGTCATCGTGCCGGCCGTCATCTTGCCGGCGCTGTGGGCGTCCGCGCCGGCCGGGCGCTGTCCTCTTAACAATACATTAACTATATTTAAAGCTCGCGAGCGCTTGCAATAAAACTTTCGGTCTATTAATATAGGATTAAGTAGTATTGCTTCTGGGTAAATAGAAGTGGTTAATTTTTATTTCAAATATCGACTCGTTCAAGCACGTCCAGGACTTTGGCGCAGGGCCGCGGCCGCGCGCCGGATTTGCGCGTGACGGGGGAAGGGGGAACCGTGTCAGGTGAGTACGTCAGCCCGTATCTGCAGCGCCGGCTGCGCAATTACGAAGAGGTTCGCCAGCAGCAGGTCACGCGCCAGGCCCTGGACGCGGTGATCGCCCAGGTGATTCGCGACGCCAAGGACGCCGGACACGGCCCGGTCGGCCAGATCGACCTGGCTACCCAGGCCGTGCTTCACGCCCGGCCGCAGATGAGCGCCCTCGACGCCCTGGAGGCGGTCGAGAAGGTGCGCCGCCGGGCCGAGCGCTGAACGCCCGCGCGACGCCTTGAGCGCGGCGGCTCCGGGCGAGGTCCGATTAGCGGCGCGATGTCGTTGAGAATTGGTGCGGGGGTCGCACAGGGGTCGCACAGGGGGCGCGCTGGCGGGTCCTGGCTTCGCCCGCGGCGCCGCGCGAAGCGGTCATCGCCGGCACGTGTCTCCCCTCTACCTGGCACGGTCCGGGAGAGGGCCCGGGAGACGGTCTGGGCGACGGCCCTGAGGGTTGGCCCCGGGATTTGGCGCCGGGACTTGGCCCCGGGATTTGGCGCCGGGACTTGGCGCGGGGACTTGGCTCTGCGGCTGAGGGGAGGCGGGCGCGCCGGGCTCGACCCCGGTGCGGCAGCTGGCGCCGTGCGCGCCGCCGGGGGTCACCTCCGGGGCGTGCCGCGCGCCGTTCCCCCACCGAAGACGACTATTGAGCCGCCTCCTTCAAATAGGCGATCACGTCCTCTCGGTCGTCTTCTTTCCTGAGGCCCGGGAAGGCCATGCGGGTCTTCGGCACGACGTCCTTGGGCTTCTCGAGGAAGCTGTCCATGGTTTCCTCGTCCCACACGATCCCCGACTCCACCATCGCGTCGGAATACTTGAAGCCTTCGACCGTGCCGGCGGTGCGGCCGAACACGCCGTTCAGCGAGGGGCCGATCTTGTTCTGGCCGGCCTCGACCGAATGGCACGCCTTGCATTTCCTGAAGACCTTCTCGCCGTTCTCCGGGTCCCCGTCGGCCAGAGCGGCTTGGCTGCCCAGCAGCAGAGCCCCCGCGGTCAGTGCGATCAAACCGAATCTCGTGGTCATACCCCGTCCTCTAATCAATGGCCGTGCGCCGGCGCACGATCGAACGATATCGAACGATCAAGCGATGGGCCGGCGCGTTAAGGCCCCGAGTCTAGGAGGCCCGGCGGCGATGATGCAAGCCCGGATCTTGCGCGCCGCGGCGCTCGGCCGCCGCCGGCGGCGGCCCAAGTCGCCGCTG
>JAWWCG010000803.1:0-1989 GCA_033720555.1 Kiloniellales bacterium
GAACGCCTCCGGCGTCACGGGGTCGAGAAGGTCCGCCAGACTGGAGATCGGATGATTCATGGCTGGCCCATCGCTCAGGCAGGTGGGCCGAGAGTGCCTTGGCGCGCCGCCGGGATCAAGGCGGGCGCGCCGCCTTGCCTGGCTCCAGGGCGGTCTGCATAATTGCCGCGCGTTCGCCGGGACGTGTCGACGATCGCTTGACCGCGGGGATTTGGACGAGCTTGCGCCACGGCACCCAACGTCCCTTGCCGGCGGGCCCGGCAAGGCCATCCGCAGGCGACGGGCCGGGGCGGGCGGATCCGGAGGTGCCGGTCGCCGGCGAAGGCGACGCGAGACCATGTCCGAGATGAACGGAGAGCTCGGGTCGGCCATCGCGGCCCACAAAGCGGGTCGGATCGACGAGGCCGAGGCGGGCTATCGGCGCGTCCTGGCGGGCCGGCCGGGCTCGGCCGAGGCCCACTTCATGCTGGGTCTCGTGCATCTGCAGAAGAACCGCCCGTCGGAGGCCGAGGAGTCCTTGCGCCAGGCGATCGCGATCGATCCCGCGGATGCCCGATTCCACAACAATCTCGGCAAGGCCTTGATGGGCCAGGCCCGCGCGGACGAGGCGCTCGCGGCCTTCGACTCGGCGCTGGACCTCGCCGCCGACCTCGAGAATGCCCGGTTCGGCCGCGGCGCCGCGCTGATGGCGCTCGGGCGAGTGGCCGAGGCCGAGGAGACCTTCCGCGCCATCCTGGCCCGCCGGCCCGGCGACGCCGACGCGCTGGTCAATGTGAGCGTCCTGCTGATCAAGCAGAATCGCAATGCCGAGGCGGCGGAGATCCTGCGAGGCGGCCTGGCGCGCCACCCCCGCGATCCGCGTCTGCTGGCCAACCTCGCGAACGCGCTGGAGAAGCTGAACGACCTGGCGGGCGCCGAGGCGGCGGCCCGGCAAGCCGTCGAGGCGGCGCCGCAATTGACCGAGCCGCGGTTCTCCCTGGCGCGACTCGATCACCGGCGCGGCCGGCTGCCCGAGGCGCGGGCGCGGCTCGAAAGCCTCCTGGATCTCCCGCTGCGCGCGGAGGAGCGGCTCGACGTCCTGTTCGAGCTGGGCGCGGTGCTGGATCGCATGGGCGAGCCCGCCGCCGCCATGGCCGCCTTCGCGCGCGCCAAGCGAGAGATCGGCGCGAGCCCGGCCGCGCGGGCCTTTTCCGGCGCGCGGTTTCTCGACCGGGTCGCGCGATGCCGCGCGTGGTTCACCCGCGAGCGGCTCAACGCGATGGCGGCCGGGGGCGCCGCGGCCGATGGCACTGTAGCCGGGCGGCGCGGACCGGTCTTCTTCGTCGGATTTCCGCGCTCGGGCACCACCTTGATGGAGCGGGTGCTGCAGGCGCATCCGGGCCTGGCGACCACCGAGGAGGACTCGCCGCTCGCCCCGGTCCGCCGGCACCTCGCCCTGAAGGGCGGCTACCCCGAGGCGCTGGCGCACATGGCGCCGGGCGATCTCGACGAGGCGCGGCGGCTGTTCTGGTCCGCCGCCGAGGCGACGGCGGGACCCCTGGACGGCCGGCTCCTGGTCGACAAGCTGCCCCTCAACATCGTCGACCTGGGCCTCGCCAACGCGCTGTTCCCCGGGGCCCGGGTGCTGGTCGCGCTGCGCGACCCGCGCGACGTCTGCCTGTCTTGCTACATGCAGTACTTCCTCTTGAACGACGCCATGGTCAATTTCCTCGACCTTCGCCAGACCGCCCGCACCTACGCCGCGGTCATGGAGCTTTGGCTCCACTACCGGGAGGTGCTCACCGTGCCGTACCGGGAATACCGCTACGAGGATCTGGTCGAGGATTTCGACGGAGTCGTGCGCCAGGTGCTCGAGTTCCTCGGCGTCGGCTGGCACGACGACGTCGCCCGCTACCGGGACAAGTCCCTGGGCCGGGCGATCGGCACCCCCAGCTACCGCAACGTGACCGACGCGCTCTACAGCCGCTCGGTCGGCCGCTGGCGGGCCTA
>JAWWCG010000804.1:0-1984 GCA_033720555.1 Kiloniellales bacterium
CCGGGGTTATCTGCTTCTCACCAGCGGGTTCTTCGTCTGCGGCTTCCACGTCTCCTTCGTCGCCACCCATCTGCCCGGCTACATCACGAGCTGCAACCTCTCGCCGCTGGTCGGCGCCACGGCGCTCAGCATCATCGGCTTCTTCAACATCCTCGGCGGCCTGGCGGCCGGCGTCCTCGGCAGCCGCTATCGGCTCAAGTACCTGCTCTCCGGGATCTATCTCGCCCGCGCCCTGGCCATCGCCCTGTTCCTGCTGGGGCCCAAGACCGAGTGGGCGGTGTTCCTGTTCTCGGCGTCCTTCGGGATCCTGTGGCTGAGCACGGTGCCGCTCACCAGCGCCCTGGTCGGGCAGATCTTCGGGCCGCGCTACCTCGCGACCCTGTTCGGCTTCGTCATGCTGGGCCACCAGCTCGGCGCCTTCTTCGGCGCCTGGTTCGGCGGCCTGAGCTACGACCTGACCGGGTCCTACGATTCCGTCTGGATGATATCGATCCTGCTCGGCCTGCTGGCCGCCGCCCTGCACTGGCCGATCGCCGATCGCCCGGTCGACGTGGTCGCGGCCGGCGCGTTCTCCGATGCCGGCGAGTGAGGCCTAGCCGTCGACCCAGGCGATGCGCAATAGATTGGTTCGCCCGGGGGTGCCGAAGGGAACGCCGGCGGTGATGACCAATTGGTCGCCGCTCTCGGCGATGCCTTCCTTGACGGCGATGCGGCAGGCCTTCTCCACCATCTCCTGGGTGCTGCGGACGTCCGAGGTGTGCACGCAGTGGGCGCCCCACAGCAGGGAAAAGCGGCGCGCGGCCGGCATTTGGTCGGTGAGCACCATGATCGGCACCGCCGGCCGCTCGCGCGCCGCGCGCAGCGCGGTCGAGCCCGACATGGTGTAGGTCACGATCGCGGCGGCGGAGATCGTCTGCGAGACCTGGGCGGCGGCGATCGTGATCGCGTCGGCGGCGGTCGGCTCCGGGCGCGGGGTGAGGGCGTGGACCGTGCGGTGGTAGACCGGGTTCTGCTCGGTGCTGGTGATGATGCGGTTCATCATCGCCACGGCCTCGAGCGGGTAATCGCCCGCCGCCGTCTCCGCCGACAGCATGACCGCGTCGGCCCCGTCGAACACCGCGGTCGCCACGTCCGAGGCCTCGGCGCGGGTCGGCGTCGGGCTGTGGATCATGGACTCCAGCATCTGGGTGGCGATCACCACCGGTTTGCCGGCGAGGCGGCATTCCGAGATGATCGCCTTCTGCAGGCCGGGGACCTGCTCGGGTGGCATCTCGACGCCGAGGTCGCCGCGCGCCGCCATGACCGCGTCCGACTGGTCGACGATGTCGCTCAGGACCCGGATCGCCGCCGGCTTCTCGATCTTGGTCATGACGCTCGCCCGGCCGTCGATCAGCCGCTTGGCCTCTTCGATGTCCTCGGCCCGCTGCACGAACGACAAGGCGACCCAGTCGGCGCCGAGGTCGAGCGCGAACTCGAGATCGGCGCGGTCCTTGTCGGTGAGCGGCGAGATCGGCAGCACCACCTCCGGCACGTTGACGCCCTTGCGGTCGGACAGCGTGCCGCCGGTGACGACGCGCGTCTCGGCATGGTCCTTGCCGCAGCGCTCGACCTCGAGGCTGACCCGGCCGTCGTCGAGCAGCAGCCTCGTGCCGGGATTGATCACCGCGAAGATTTCCGGGTGGGGCAGGGGGGCGCGCTGCTGGTCGCCCGGCGCCGTGTCGAGGTCGAGGCGGAAGGGCGCCCCCGACTCGAGCTCGACCGCGCCGTCCCGGAAGGTCCCGACCCGGAGCTTGGGCCCCTGCAGGTCGGCCAAGATGCCGATCGGCCGCCCGACCTGGCGCTCCAGCTCGCGGATGGCGAAATAGCGGGCGCGATGGTCCTCGTGGGTGCCATGGCTGAAATTCAAGCGAAAGACGTCCGCCCCGGCGTCGAAGAGCTCGCGAATCCGGCTCGCGTCGGACGAGCTCGGGCCGAGGGTCGCTAG
>JAWWCG010000805.1:0-1978 GCA_033720555.1 Kiloniellales bacterium
CCCTTCGTCGCGCCCCTGCTCTATGCCCTGCCGATCCAGCTCCTGGCCTACCACGCCGCGATCTGGAAAGGCACCGACGTCGACCAGCCGCGCAACCTGGCGAAAAGCGTGACGGTGGAATGACGCCCATGCGGGCCCCGCCGCCGAGGCGCCGCCATCGATGACGCTCTGGGGTGCCGATCTGCCGGTCGCGGCCGTGATTCTGGCCGGCCTCTTCTTCGCTCTTTGGGCCTGGAGCGCCAGCAACCGTCATGGCCGGGCGATCCGCGGGATGGCGGATTGGCTGGCGCGAGAGCGGCCGCAAGCCTGGAAGAGCCTGCCATGGACGGCGCGCCGGCTGAGCCCGCGCAGCGGCATCGCGACCCTGAAACGCCAGGGGCTGGCCGACGATCCCGACTTCCAGCTCTTGGAGGCGCGGGCCGACCGGCACTACCGTCAGTTCTCGCTGCGGCTCATGGCGGGCCTGCTGTGCATCGCGCTGTTGATTGCCGGCAAGGCCTATCTCGGCTGGACGGTCTGACCATCGCTATGACCGCGCGGGCTTTGGCCGGCCGCGGCCGGGAGATCCGCCCGCCGAGTGGCTATCGTCGCGCGTCTTGGCCAGCCGGATTTGATGGCGCCGCGCGCCGCTCCATGCTAGGTTCCGGGCCATGAGATCGCGCGACGACTATCGCCCGCCCTGCCGCGGCTAGGCATCGACGACGACCGCCCCGACCGGGCGGGCCGGTGAACGTCTCGTGCCCCTGAAGGCGCCGACCTCATCCCTTCGACATCGCGCGATAGCGCTCGAAATCGGCAGACCCCAGACAGGCCCAGCAGACGGAGCCCGGCACGACGCCTTCGGTCAGGCGATGGCGGCGGTGTCGTGAGCCGGCCGCGGCAACATCTTTGGTCACGCTTGAGGAGGAGCAGTCCATGGCCACGACAGCATGCGATGGGCGTTTCAGTTACTTCGTTGACGGCGAGGCCCTGGCGCGGGTCCGGGGCGAGGACGGCCTGCACAGCCGGCTGCCGTCGTCGGCCTACACCGATGGCGGGTTCCTCGCCCTCGAATACCGGCGCTGGCTGGCGCGCACCTGGCTTTTCGTCGGGCGCGGCCACGAGATCCCGGAAGCCGGCGACGTCATGCCGGTGCCGGGCCATCCCTTCATCCTGGTGCGCAACAAGACGGGCGAGGTGCGGGCTTTCCAGAACGCCTGCCGTCACCGCGGCCATGCCTTGGTGGACGGGCCCTGCCGCGGCCTCAGGCTGTTCACCTGTCCGTACCACGCCTGGTCCTACGACCTCGACGGCCGGCTGCTCGGCACGCCGCATTTCGGCGGCCAATCGGTGCACCGGGTCGAGGGTTTCGACCCCGCGAACTACGGGCTCGCGTCGGTGCGCTGCGAGATGTGGCACGACTGGATCTTCCTCAACATCGACGGCGCGGCCGAGCCCCTCGAGGACTTCGTCGCCCCCATGGCGGGCCGCCTGGCGGACGTCGATTTCGGCCGGCTCACCCATTATCTGACGATCGACGCCGGCGCGCTCGATCTCAACTGGAAGCTGGCGATGGAAAACACCATGGAGCCCTACCACGTGCCGGTGGTCCATCGCGACACGGCCGCGGGGCAGCCGCTCAGCGCGCACGAGGCCTACGTCGAGCGTCCGGTCATGGGCTGCACCGTCGATATCGCCGGCTCGACCTACACTAACACCGCGCGGGGGAGCGGCTTGGAGGCGCTCGACATGAGCTCGCGCTTCTTTCTGCGGTCGCCGAACCTATTCCTCACCACCTACGCGCCGGACACGGTCGTCGATACCCTGATCCTGCCGGATTCCCGCGACCCGCGGCGGTGCTATCTGCAGAATGCCTGGTACACCACCTCGGGCCGGCGCCCGGGCGACGACGAGATCGCGCAGTGGGATCGGCTCGAGCGCGAGGTGTTGGACGAAGACCTCAAGGTCATGCGCATGGTCGCCAAGGGCCTGGAATGCG
>JAWWCG010000806.1:0-1976 GCA_033720555.1 Kiloniellales bacterium
CCCGCAACGCGCTCCCATAGGCTGCCCGGGATGCGCGGGGAGCATTGATGAGCATCGATGCTCGGGGAGGCCGAAGATCATGAGCGAAGAGGTGGCGACCCACTACGGCGGCGGTGGCGGCGGTGGCGGCGGTGGCGGCGGTGGCGGCGGTGGCGGTGGCGACTTGGCCCAGAGGATTGCGGAGAGCCTGCGCCGGGCGGGAAAGCATCCCGACAAACTGACGGCGGCCGATCTCGAGAGCATCGACGAGTTTCATTTTCGCGGCCGCGAAGCGACTTTGGAGCTGGCCCGGCGGATGCGGCTGAGCGGGGAGTCCCGCGTTCTCGACATCGGCAGCGGCCTGGGCGGCACCGCCCGGACCCTCGCGGCGGAATATGGCTGCCATGTCGTCGGCCTGGACCTCACGCGAGCCTTCTGCGAGGCCGCGGCGACGATCTCGGACTGGGTCAATCTCGGCGACCACGTGACATTCCAGCAAGGCGATGCGACCGATCCGCCTTTCCCGGACAAGCATTTCGATGCCGCCATCAGCCTTCACGTCGCGATGAACATAAAGGCGAAGGACAAGCTCTACGAAGCGGCCAGGCGAGTCGTGAAGCCGGGCGGGATCTTCGCCGTTTACGACATCCTTCAGGGCGAAGGCGGAGAGGCCCTGTTCCCGGCGCCTTGGGCACGGGACCCCTCGATCAGCCACCTGGCGAGCCCGGAAGAAATGCACGCGCTCCTCTCCGGCGCCGGGTTCAAGATATTGGAAGTTCGGGATTCGACCGAAGAGAGCCTCGCGTGGCTCGAGGCAAGGACCAAGCGCACGGGCCGATCGGGGCGCGCCCCCGTCACCACCCGGATCCTATTCGGGGACGATTTTGGCGAGATGATCGCCAATCAGCTCCGTGGCTTGGCGGAACGGCGAATCAGGACCGTCAGCTACATCTGCGAGGCCTGAGGCCGAGAAGGCCGCCGCCCGCGCCGCACGCCTCGGCCGGCCGCCGCTGTCCGCCCCCGGGTCACACGCAGGCGCCGAGCGGCGGCGAGACCGGCGCGCGGCCGGGAGACCCCAAGGAAATTCCCGCTTGGCAAACTCCCGCTCGGGCAACGCCCCATAACATTTTGTGAGCTTTTGCCCGCTAGGCTGCGCAGAACGTGTCGCAGCGCAAGGAGGCCCGCCCATGTGGGGCCAGCAGCGGGGTCGGGATTCGGGCCAGGACCGGGGCCGGGACTCGGGCCAGGACCGGGGCCGGGACTGGGGCCAGGAGCCGGCGGGCCAGGCGCGCGGCGCCGTCGCCGCGCAGGCGCCCCAGCCGCGCGTGGTTCAGCATCGCGGGCGGCGCTATTCGATCCGCCTGGAGACCATCTTCTGGCGCTTCCTCGACCACCTGGCCGCGCGGCACGACATGCGCCTGGGGCGCTACATCGCCGGCCTGGCGGCCAGCTACGCCGGCAACAACCTGTCGTCCTACCTGCGGGTGGTGTGCATGCTGGAGGCCGAGCGCCGCCTCGCCAAGGCGCATCTCGACCCGCGCCGCGACAGCCTGCTTGCCCTGGTGCGCGACTGCCCGAGCCCCGGCGTCATCGTCTCGCGCAGCCGCACGATCCTCGGCTACAACACCGCCTTCGCCCACTGGCTGGGGCCGGGCCCGCAGGTGCTGGCGGGCAGCGAGCTGACGGATGTGCTGCAGGTGCGCGCCGCCCGCCCCCTGAACGAGGTCTGGGCCGACATGATCGACGGCGCCCAAGGCGCCGTCAAAGCGCACGTGCTGCGGATCAGCCCCGGCCGGGCGAGCGCCGCCCAGGCCACCATCGTGCCCCTGCGCGCCGGCGAGGCCGACGGGTTCTACGCGGTCATGTGGCTCGAGGCCAAGCGGGCCGCGGGCCCGGCGAGATCCGAGCGGGCCGCCGGCGGCCGGCCGGCGCCCGCGGCGCCGCCGCGCTAGAGAGTTTTGCGTTCTCACGGAACCGGCCCACACCCCCGCCCGGCC
>JAWWCG010000807.1:0-1973 GCA_033720555.1 Kiloniellales bacterium
CGGCCTTCTTGGCGTCGGCCGCGTAGAGCGACGCCGCATCGACCGCGCCGGGGTAGAGACCGTCGGAGGTGTTGAGATCGACCTCGAGCGAACTCAGACCGGCCTTGCGCAGGAGGGACTTGGCCCTGTCCGGATCGTACTCGCGCGGCGGAAGCTCTGCGAAATAGCGGTTGGCGGGCGAAACCGGATTGTCGTTGCCCAGGGTGCCGTGACCGCGGAGCACCCTGGCCAGCAGCACCTCCCGATTGAGGGCATACTTGAAGGCCAATCGGACGTTGTTGTCGTTGAACGGCGCCGAACGCGTGTCCATTCCGAAGATGTAGTGGAAGGTCCCCGTCACTTCCTCGATCCGGATGCCGTCGACATTGGCAAGCTGATCGACGGTCTTCAGGCCGACCCTCATGATGACGTCGACCTCGTTGGTGATCAGCGCGCTCTGGCGCGCCACCTCGTCGGCAATGTGGATGGATTCCGCCGAATCGAAGTATCCGGCGTTCTCTTTCCAGGCATTGGGATTGCGCTTCAGGATGGTCCTGACCCCGGGCTCGAAGCTCTCGAGCATGTAGTTGCCGGTCCCGGCGCCGGATTGCCAATCCGCCACGCCGTCCTTGGCCGGCACGATGTTCAGGTGATAGTCGCTCAAGAGGGCGGGAAAATCGGCGTTGCCGCTCTCCAGTTCGAAGACGACCTTGTGCTTGCCGTCCGCCTTGACGCTCGTCACCGGCGCCACCAGGCCCTTGGCGCCCGATTTTGAGTCCTCCCCGCGGTGCAGATTGATCGACGCGATCACGTCCTCGGCGTCGAGCGACTTGCCGTTGGTGAACTCAACCCCCTTGCGGAGATTGAAGACCCAGGTGCTGGCGTCCGCCGAGGGCTCCCAGCTTTCGGCCAGCTCGCCGCGCGTGGCGTTGTCCGGCGCGATCTCCGTCAAGTTGTTCCGTATCGTGTAGCCGATCTGAAACATGTACTGGTCGAAAAACGTCGTCGGGTCCAAGGAGTCCGAGATCGCCCCGCCGATCACGCCGACCCGGAAATGGCCGCCCTTCGCCGGCGCCGCCTTGGCGGCCTTGCCCCACATGGACGAGGCGGTCGTGGCGGCCACACCGAGCGCGGCAGCCTGAGACAGGAAGTCCCGCCGGCTGACGCGACCGCTCGACAACATGCGAGTCAGCGTCCGCAGTTCCTTATCTTGTCGATTCATTGCCACCCCTCTCCCTTCTCATCCACAGGCTGCAAAGCTCGGACGGCTTGCCGAGCGGCCGGAGACTAACCCGGGCCGAAAGGCCGAGACAGTGGGCAAAGATTCATGAATTCCATATCGAAAATGATATTGGCGAGCCAAACGGCGCACCGCCGGCCGGCGCGCCGCCGAACGAAGCGACGCCCCCCTCGACGCGCGCGCCTTCGCCTCGCCGGACCGCTGAGAAAACGGATCCCGTCGCCGCTCGATCTGCATTCAGCGCCGGATGAAGACCTTGCCGTCCGCGCACGTCACGGCGTGGGTCTCGCGATCGACGCACACCGGGCCTGATATGGCCTCGCCGGTCTCGATATCGAACTGCCCCATATGAAGCGGACCAACGAGGATCCCGTCGCCAACGAGGCCGTCCGCCCCAAGCGGAGCCCGTCCGATCAAGACCGTCGACCTGTCGAACCGCCGCCAACGCCTCGGCGGACTGCCGGATCGTTGCAAGTCGCTCCCTCCTCAGGACCGCGCCTTCAGGTAAGCGATGATCTGGTCGGCTAGCGCATCGGGGTCGCTCTCCGCCGATTTCAGGACGATCTCCGCGTTCTCCGGCGCCTCGTACTCGGAATCGATCCCGGTGAAGTTTTTGAGCTCGCCGGCGCGGGCCTTCTTGTAGAGGCCTTTGGGATCGCGCGATTCGCAGACGTCGAGGGGCGTGTCGACGAAGACCTCGATGAACTCGCCGTCGTCCATCAGGGCGCGGGCCATTTGCCGCTCGGAGCGGAAG
>JAWWCG010000808.1:0-1972 GCA_033720555.1 Kiloniellales bacterium
CTGGCGCTGCTGGCCGGCGGCTGCATCTTCTATCTGGCGCTGTTCGGCAAATGGAAGCTTTCCATGATCACGCTCTCGGTGGTGCTGGTCGCCGCGCCGATCGCCGGGCTGATCGGCCTGGGATTGGGCGTCCTGGCGGTCAAGTGGCGGCCGTTCGAGCGCGCGCTCTGGCCGGTGCTGAACATCATGCAGTCGCTGCCCCACTTCTCCTATCTCATCCCGGTGGCGGTCTTCGTCGGCGTGTCCCACAGGGCCGGCGCCATCGCGACCATCCTGTTCGCCATGCCGCCCATGGCGCGCCTGACCATTCTCGGCCTGCGCGGCATTTCGCGCGAGGTGGTCGAGGCGGGCGTCATGGGCGGCTGCACGCCGCGCCAGATGCTGTGGAAGGTGGAGATACCGGCGGCGCGCGAAACGCTCATGGTCGGCGTCAACCAAGTCATCATGGGCTGCCTGGCGATGGTGGTCATCGCCTCCTTCGTGGGCGCCAAGGGCCTCGGCCAGGACCTCTTGTTCCGCTTGCAGGGCCTGCGCATCGGCCAGGCGCTGGAGATCGGCGTGGCCATCGTCTTCATGGCCGTCATGCTCGACCGGCTCAGCCTGGCGCTGTCCGAGAAGCAGCCGGAGCACCGCGCCGAGGGGCCGTTCTGGCGGAGCCGGCCCTATCTCACGGCGGCGGGCCTGGTCGTGCTGCTCTCGGCCCTCGCCGCCGCCGCGACGCCAGTCGCCCAGAGCCTGCCGCGCGGCCTCACCATCACCACCGCGCCGTTCTGGGACGCGATCGTCGATTACGTGACGGTTCACTGGGCGGCGCCGCTCAAGTTCTTCCGCGACAATCTGCTGCTCTACGTGCTGATTCCCCTGCGCGAGGGCTTCCAGTGGGTTCCCTGGGTGGCGGCGGTGGCGCTGGTCGGCGCCGCCGGCTGGAGCCTCGGCGGCCTGCGCCTGGCGCTGGTGGTCGCCGGATTCATTCTTTTCATCGCCTTCGCCGGCTACTGGGAACGGGCGTTGATCACCGCCTATATGGTCTCGTTCTCGGTCTTCGTGTGCGTCTTGATCGGCCTGCCGCTCGGCGTTTGGGCGGCGAGCACCGCGCGCCGGGCGGCCGCGGTCCGGCTCCTGTGCGACACCTTCCAGACCTTCCCGTCGTTCATCTACCTCATTCCCGTCATCATGCTGTTCCAGGTGGGCGACGTGGCGGCGATCACCGCCATCGTCATCTACGCCACGATCCCGGTCGTCCGATACACCATGTTCGGCCTGCGCAGCGTGCCCTCGGAGACCATCGAGGCCGCGGTCACCTCGGGATGCACGCCCGCCCAGATCCTGTGGAAGGTCCGCATGCCGCTGGCCTTTCCCGAGATCATGCTGGGTCTCAACCAGACCATCATGTTCGCCCTCTTCATGGTGATCATCGCCGCTTTCATCGGCACCAAGGATCTCGGCCAGGAGATCTTTCGCGCGCTCACCTTCGCGGACGCCGGCAAGGGGCTCGTGATCGGGCTGTGCGTCGCCTTCATGGGCCTCGCCGCCGATCAACTGATCACCGAATGGGCCGCCCGCCGCAAGAAGGAGCTGGGTCTGGCATAGCGCCGGCCGGTCGGGGCATGCCGGGACCAGCGGGGGCCAGCGGGGGCCAGCGAGGGCCAGCGGGGGCGTCGTCGAAACCGCCGGCATAATGCGTCGGAGCCCTTTTGCACCGGCGCGCAAAGCACATATTGCTAAGCGTGCGGCGCATTGCGATCATGCCGGTCGCAGTGAACCCAACAAGGCATCAACTCTGGCGTTTGGGGGATGGCTAAATGGCGGACAGCAAGCAGGTGAGGACAGCGCTTGAAAGGGAACTCGGCAGGCTGAGAAAGGCCTCGGAATCGCTCGAGGCGCGGCTCAAGTCGGCCGCCGACGGGGTCACGACGGGCGCCATGGCGCTCGAGAAGGTCCTGGAAAAGGAGATCGCGCCGAACGTCTCGAA
>JAWWCG010000809.1:0-1966 GCA_033720555.1 Kiloniellales bacterium
ACGACGCGGAGCGCAAGTTCCACGTGCCGGCGATCAAGATCGCCGATCCCAAGTCGTGCCAGTGCGGCGAGGTCCTGAAGGGCGTCATCAAGCCCTGGGACTGCAAGGTGTTCGGCAAGGCCTGCACGCCGGAGACGCCGCTCGGCGCCCTCATGGTGTCGTCCGAGGGCGCCTGCGCGGCCTATCACCAGTACGGCGACCTCGACGAGCTGGACGCAGCGCGGAGGCGCTCGGCATGAACGAAATCGCCCGCCTCGACCGCACCAACGCCGCGCAGCCGCGCCCGCCGCGCCGCAGGCTCGCCCAGGACACCGTGACCCTGGCCCATGGCGGCGGCGGCAAGGCGATGCGCGACCTGATCGACGACGTCTTCATTGCCGCCTTCGCCGGCGCCGAGAGCGGCCCGCTGGAGGACCAGGCGCGCATCGCCTTGGACGCTCTCGCCGCCCACGGCGACCGCCTGGCCTTCACCACCGATTCCTACGTCGTCGATCCCCTGGAGTTTCCCGGCGGCGACATCGGCAAGCTCGCGGTCTGCGGCACCGTCAACGACCTCGCGGTCGGCGGCGCCGTGCCGCTCCAACTCTCGTGCAGCGTGATCGTTGAGGAAGGCGTCGCGGTCGACACCCTGCGGCGGATCGCCCGGTCCATGGCGCGCGCCGCCGAGGCGGCCGGCGTGCGGATCGTCACCGGCGACACCAAGGTCGTGCACCGCGGCGCCTGCGACAAGGTCTTCGTCAACACCGCGGGCCTCGGCGTGATCCGCGACGGCCTCGACCTCGGCGTCGACAAGGCCCGGCCGGGCGACGTCATCCTGGTGAACGGGCTGCTCGGCGACCACGGGGCCGCCATCCTGAACGCGCGCGGCGACCTCGCCCTCGAGACGCCGATCGAGAGCGACTGCGCCGCCCTCGACGGCTTGATCGCCGGCCTGCTCGCGGCCTGCCCCGGCGTGCGCTTCCTGCGCGACGCGACCCGCGGCGGCGTCGCGACCGTGCTGAACGAGATCGCCGAGGCGTCCCGGGCGAGCCTCGAGATCGACGAGGCGCGGACGCCGATTCGCGACGAGGTGAAGGGCTTCTGCGAGATCCTCGGCCTCGACCCGCTCTATCTCGCCAACGAGGGCAAGATCGTCGCCGTGGTCGCCGAGGAAGACGGCGCGGCCGCGCTCGACGCCCTGCGCGCCCACCCGCTCGGCCGGGGCGCCGCCGTGATCGGCCGGGTCGCCGACGGCCGGCCCGGACGGGTCGTGATGAACACCGTCTTCGGCGGGCGGCGCATCGTCGACATGCTGGTCGGCGAGCAGCTGCCCAGGATCTGCTGAGAGCGCGCCATGCACGAAATGGGCATCACGCGCAACATCGTCTCGATCGTCAGCGAGCGCGCGAGACCGCGCAAGGTGCTGCGGGTGCGCCTGGAGATCGGCCGGCTGTCCGCCGTCATGCCCGATGCGATCCGGTTCTGCTTCGACGTGATCAGCAAGGGAACGCTGCTGGACGGGGCCGAGCTGGAAATCGTCGAGATCCCCGGCCGCGCCCGCTGCCGGGCCTGCGGCGAGGAGATCGCGCTCGAGACCCTCTTCGCCCGCTGCCCCTGCGGCTCGCGCGCGCTCGAGCGCTTGGCCGGCGAGGAACTCAACATCAAGGAAATGGAACTGGAGGCGGCGTGATGTGCGGCACCTGCGGATGCTCTGACGGGACGACGGCGAAGATCGTCAATCTGGAAACCGGCGAGGAATCGCCCTTGGTCAGCGAGACCCGCGGCGATCACCACCACGATCACGGCCACGATCACCACCACAATCATGGCCACGGTCACGGCCACAATCATGCCCACGACCATGCTCACCTGCACGCCGGCCGCCACGGCACCACCGTGCCCATCGAGCAGGCGATCCTGCACAAGAACGACGAGCTGGCGGCGCGCAACCGCGCCTGGTTCGCCGGCCGCGAGGTGCTGGCGCTCA
>JAWWCG010000810.1:0-1966 GCA_033720555.1 Kiloniellales bacterium
GCAAATCACCCGGAAATACGGCCTTGCATCCTCTACGGTGAGATATCCGGGCTAGGCCGTCCGGCGTGAAATATCCCAAGATCGGTCAGACCCCATGTCCGATTTGGTCTGGGGTGACCCGTCTCGCAGTATGCATGTGTCGAGGGTTACGCCGGATGGTCCGGCGCCTTTCCTCATGCATAGGAGACGGGTCATGGAAGAGACTATCACGTTTGTCGGTTTGGACGTTCACAAGAACAGCATCGCGGTGGCGGTGGCGGACGGCGGTTTGGCCGGCGAAGTTCGGTATCTGGGGGTGATCGACAACACGCCGAAGGCGTTGGACCGGCTGATCGCCCGCCTGGAACGGCCGGGCCGGGTCCTGCGTTTCTGCTACGAGGCCGGTCCCTGCGGCTATGGTGTTTTTCGTCACCTGCAGGGGCGGGGATACGCCTGCATGGTTGTGGCGCCGTCGCTGATCCCGCGCCGCCCCGGCGAGCGGGTCAAGACCGACCGGCGCGACGCGGCGACGCAGGCGAGGCTGTTGCGGGCCGGCGAGCTGACGGCGGTGTGGGTGCCCGACGCCGACCACGAGGCGATGCGCGACCTGGTGCGCACCCGGGCGGCGGCGATGCGCGCGCGGCACCGGGCGCGCCAGCAGCTGTCGGGGTTTCTGCTCCGCCACGGCCGGGTGCGTTCCGGCAAGGACTGGACCCTCGCCCATCGCCGCTGGCTGAGCACCCTCCGCTTCGACCATCCGGCCCAACAAATTGTCCTGCAGGATCTCATCGACACCGTCGATGACGCCGACGCCCGCTGCGCCCGGCTGGTCGCGCAGATCGTCGAGCTTTTGCCGCAGTGGTCGATGGCCCCGGTGGTCGAGGCGCTGCAAGCGATGCGCGGGGTCGCCCTGATCGTCGCGGTGACCCTGGTCGCCGAGGTCGGCGATCTCCGCCGCTTCGACAACCCCCGCCAGCTGATGGCCTATCTCGGCCTGGTTCCGTCGGAGCATTCGAGCGGCCCGCGGGTGCGCCGCGGCGCCATCACCAAGGCCGGAAACGGCGAGGCGCGGCGCGTCCTGATCGAAGGCGCCTGGAGCTACCGGCTGCAGGCCCGGGTCGGCCGCACCATGCTGGATCGTCTGCAAGGGCTGCCGAAGCCGGTTCGCGAGATCGCCTGGAAGGCCCAGGTCCGGCTGTGCGCCCGCTATCGCCGGCTGAGCGCCGCCGGCAAGCCGCAGCCGGTGGTGACGACGGCAATCGCCCGCGAGATGCTCGGCTTCGCCTGGGCCATCGCCCGCCACGTCCAGCCGCGCACCACGAACTAACAGGACTTCAACCCACCGATCAAACAAACGGAGGACCGCCAACGAAACAACCACCATTCTGCCAGCGCCCATGCCTGGAGGCGAGGCCACGGTCAGGGGAACCCTCGAGGACTCTGTGAGAGGGACGCCCGTCCCACACCCGACCTTAGACCGAGGCAGCCCCGCGACGAAACCCGGGTCAGGCGGTTTCAACCCGCGTATCAGAGCATGATCAACCGTCGTGATGATGGTCTCGCCTCCGGTCATGGGCGCCTGCTACATTCGAATCTCGACACCGGCAAACGGTGAACGGTCAATCGCATCTGCATCCCTTGAAATCGGACATAAGAGAGTCCGGCTTGTAATGTATTGTGTGTTTTCAAAGTCTTGTGTTCGTGATCCCGGCAGGAGAGATGGCCGCCGTGAGGCTGGAGCATCAAAAGGGGGGCGCGCCGCCCCGGGGCGCGAACACAAGGCTCCCGTAGGGCGAGCTGGAAGGGCGCCCCTGCGGCGTCAACGCCCCTCGACGATGCTCCAGCATCGCCTTCGGCGCGTTTCCTGGCGAGGGCACCCTTCCAACTCGTTGAAAATACACAATATATTACGAGCTGGACTCTTAGCCCATTTGGGCGCATAACCGGCCGCCCGCGCCGCCGTGGTGGCGCAACCGAACTCGGCGAA
>JAWWCG010000811.1:0-1948 GCA_033720555.1 Kiloniellales bacterium
CGGCGCAGGAGCCCGACCAGCTCCACCGCCGATCGGGCGATCAGGGCGTCTTCGCACCGCGTCGCTTGGTTGTCGCTGTTGTCGCTGTTGTCGCTGTCGGTCATGACCCCGCATTGACCGCGGCCGGCGGCGGCTGTCAAGCGGCGAGAGCCGGCCAAAAAGAAAAGCCCCGGCGGACGGGGCTTTCGAGTGGGGGCGAGCCTTCGGCAGGCTTCGTGGGAGGCATCGGGTGACCGGAGCGACGGAACGCCGGGGGCTGGATCGGGAGAATATGGGGACTGATCGATCGCTGGTATTTCCCTCCGGCGCTCCAGCCGTCTCCGGCACCCGACGCCATAACACCGGCTCAGAGCGGCAGTGCGAAGACGAACGGAGTGCCGGGGCCTGCCCGCTCTTGGCCGTTGAGCTTTGCCGGCGGTTCCGATAGGGAAGACCGGTCGCCGCGGCGGCGCGCCAAGGGCCCTTCGGATCTGCGCCGCCGGGGCGTTGCGAGGACGAGCGAAGCATGGAGAACGGCTATCCGGCATCCGAGCAGGGTCCCCTGACGCCGGGCGAGCGACTGTGCGATCTCGCGTTCCAGACCCCCCAGGGGGAGGCCTTCTCGCTCTACGCCAACAACGTCTTCGGCTGGCCGAAGGCGCTCTTGCTGATCGACTCGGCGGACCAGGCGGCGGACGAGCTGGCGCGGCTGGCCGGCCTGGTGGCGGCGTTCGGCCAGGCCGAAACCCACGTTCTGGCGGTCGCCCGCGGCCCGGCGGCGGACAACGCCGGCGTCGCCCAGCGCCTCGGCCTCGCCTACCCGCTGCTCAGCGACCCCGAGGGCGTCTTGCACCGGGCCGCCGGCAGGGCGGCCGGCGGCGGCTCGTGCATTCTCATGTTCGATCCGGTGCTGCGGCTCGAACGGCGCTTCGACGGCGCCGGCCAGGCCGAGGCGGCGCTCGCCCACGCCCGCGCCCGCGCCGCGGCCTTCCGGCCGGTCGTGGTCGCCGCCCAGGCGCCGGTCCTGGTAGTGCCCAACGTGGCCGACCCCGCGCTGTGCCGGCGCCTGATCGAGCACTGGGAGCACGGCGAGCGCCAGGACAACGTGGTCGCCGCCCGCAGCGACGGGATCGGCTACGCCAACCCGAAGTCGAAGGTCCGCTCGGACGTGGTGCTGGGCGACGACCACCCCCTCACCGGCGAGTTGATCGGCGCGATCAACCGGCGCCTGCTGCCCGAGGTGCTGAAGGCCTTCAACTTCCGGGCCACCCGCATGGAACGCTTGCGCATCGGCTGCTACGACGCGAGCGACAGCGGCTTCTTCGCCGCGCACCGCGACAACACCACGCCGCAGACCCGGCACCGGCGCTACGCCTTGACCCTCAATCTCAACACCGGCGACTACGAGGGCGGCTACCTGCGCCTGCCGGAGTACGGCGCCCAGCTCTACGCGCCGCCGCCCGGCGGCGCCGTCGTCTTCTCGTGCTCGCTCCTGCATCTCGTCTCGCCGGTCAGCCAAGGCCGGCGCTTCGTCGTCGTCGGCTTCTTCTGGAGCGAGGCGGAGGACGAGATCTACCGGCAGATCCATGCCGGGGCGGCGGGCGACACGGCGCTGAGCGTCTAATCGGCCGTTGCGCCCGGGGTCGGCCGACCCCAATGTGACGGCTTGGCGAGCAAAGGGGGAGCGAGGGGAAGGCGAGGCGGCGATGGCCGAGAAAGAGGTGATCCGCACCACCTGCCCGCGCGACTGCTACGATTCCTGCGGCATCGCGGTGGTGCGCCGCGGCGGCAAGGTGGCCAAGGTGCTGGGCGATCCCGCCCATCCGGTGAGCCGCGGCGCGCTTTGCGGCAAATGCGCGATCGCCTACAACGGCGTGTGGCGCGACCGCGCGGCGCGGCTCGAGCGGCCGCTGCGCCGCGCCGGACCCAAGGGAAGCGGCGCCGTCGCACCGATATCGTGGGACGAGGC
>JAWWCG010000812.1:0-1943 GCA_033720555.1 Kiloniellales bacterium
CGGTTTAGGGTTTTCTCTCAACCCGCTTGCTTTAAATGTATTTAGGCAATACTTACCGGCCAGGCGGGTCGGAGCGCGCTGCGCGGGCCGTCTCGGCGGCGTCTTGACGGGCGCCGGGCACTCGCGGCATCGTCCCCGCTCGCGGCTGGCGCCCGGCGGTATCGGGCGCAATCGGGCATCGTCGTCCGGCGCGCAAAAGGGAAGCAAGAACGCCATGCAGGTTCGCATTTTCCGACCGGCGAAGACCGCCATGCAGTCCGGCCGCGGCGGCACCCGGCGCTGGGCGCTGGAGTTCGAGCCGGGCGCGCCGCGCCGGGTCGAGCCGCTGATGGGCTGGACCTCCTCCGCCGACACCAGGCAGCAGCTCCGCCTGCGCTTCGACACCAAGGAGGAGGCGATCGCCTACGCCGAGAGGAACGGCCTGATGTACGTCGTCGACGAGCCGCGCGAGCGCGAGCCGCATCCCAAGGCCTACGCCGACAACTTCCGCTACAAGCGCCTGTTCCCCTGGACGCACTGATAGCCTGGGCGCAGGGACGGCGCCCCGATGCAGCGCCCTGGGGCGGCCGCGGACCGTCGCCCGCCGCTATTCCGGCTGGACCCCCGCGGGCAGTCGGCTACACTGGCGCGCCGCAATCCGGGCGCCCGTAGCTCAACCGGATAGAGCATCGGCCTTCTAAGCCGAGGGTTGCAGGTTCGAGTCCTGCCGGGCGCGCCACTTCTCCAAGCAAAAAACGAACGCGCTTCTGAACGCACAGAAGCCCTCTGAGCGCCGTCTTCCTCCCGGCGCCTCGTCCCACCGAACGGGAACACGAGCGGCACGACGGATCTCGTTGCTCAGCCTCCGCCGTGCTCCGTGCGCTGCTCCACCTCCAAATTACGGTAAATATATATAGTAATCAAATACGGTTAACAAAATAGATGTTTGGGAGTTTATTCAAAGGCGATGTATAATGTGACTTATTTAGCTTAACTATACATATTGCAGGGGAAATTTTGGAAATGCGTAAGAGAGTCGTTTGTCTGATGGTCGCGGTCAGCGTATTGGGCCTGACGGTGACCACTGCGGCCAATGCCACCTATCGGTGCACGACGGTCGACGGTGCCAAGGTCTGTGGCAGTGAGCTTGGCTTCCCGGCCGGCGGTGACGGGAGCAAACGCGAAACGCCCGACGGCGATCGTGGGTCTTCGGGCGGAGGCGGTGCCTCCGCCGGCAATGGTGCCGGTAACGACGCCTGTGGTGACGGCGATAATTAACGGCTGATCCGAACTTAGCTTCGGTCGACAAGGGCAACGCGGTCTCGAACGAGGCCGCCGAGCCCACGAAGACCACTCAATGCCGAGAGCAATCTTGGGGTGCTCGAGCGACTTCGCATTCGCGACGCGGTCGATCCAAGCGGGCGTCCGAGCTGTCCAGGCCTCGGTGGCTGCGACGTGCAGCCTCCGGCCCGGCGTTGGGGGCGTTCGGCAAGGGACCGGATCCGACGCAAGGCTGTCAGCAAAGAGATGGCCCCCTCGGGGCGGAGACGCACCGGCCCCGGGAAGCACCCGGCGTGGTCGTAAAGAAAGCCCCGAGCGAAGCCGGGGCTTTCGCGCCCCCGACGCGAGCCGGGGGGCGTGAGAGACAGAGCGGACGGGCACGCCCATCGAGGCGGATGCCATGGGCGCCTGCTATCGTCGCGATCTAAATCGTCACGATCCATCCAGCACGATCCATCGAGGGCGCGCTCCGCCCCAATCGGCTCATCGGCCGGGATCGGCCCGGACTACTGGGGCATGACCACTTGGTCGATTACGTGAATGACGCCGTTGGTTGCAATGATATCCGGCGAAATGACCTTGGCTTCATCGACGTGAACGTCGTTGAAGGCTCTCACGGTCAACTTGCCGCCCTCAACCGTTTCCACATATTGCTTTTTGCCTTCAAGGTCGTAGGTCCTGAC
>JAWWCG010000813.1:0-1941 GCA_033720555.1 Kiloniellales bacterium
CCGCTCCGCCTACCACAAGGGGCGCGGGTCCGTGATCATGCGGGGCCGGGTCCACGTGGAAGAGGTCCGGAAGGATCGCGATGCGCTGATCGTCACCGAGATTCCCTATCAGGTGAACAAGGCGCGCATGATCGAGCGCATCGCCGACCTGGTGCGCGAAAAGACCATCGAGGGGGTGGCCGACCTGCGCGACGAAAGCGACCGCCGCGGCCTCCGGGTGGTGGTCGAGCTGCGCCGCGACGCCATGGCCGACGTGGTGCTGAACCAGCTCTACCGCTACACGCCCCTGCAGTCGAGCTTCGGCGTCAACCTGCTGGCGCTCAACGGCGGCCGGCCGGAGGTGCTCGACCTCAAGCGGGTGATCGCCGCCTTCGTCGAGTTCCGCCAGGAGGTGATCACCCGGCGCACGGTGTTCGAGCTCGAGAAGGCCCGCGCCCGGGCCCACGTCCTGATCGGGCTCGCCATCGCGGTCGCCAACATCGACGCGATCGTCGCGCTGATCCGCGCCGCACCGGACCCGGCGACCGCCCGGTCCGAGCTGATGACGCGGGCCTGGCCGGCGAGCGACGTGGCGCCCATGATCCGCCTGATCGACGAGCCGGGCCACGAAATCGCCGAGGACGGCACCTATCGCCTGTCGGAGATCCAGGCCAAGGCGATCCTCGACCTGCGCCTGCAGCGCCTGACCGGCCTCGAGCGCGGCAAGATCGGGGAGGAGCTGGCCGAGCTCGCAGAGCGGATCGTCGAGTATCTGGCGATCCTCGAATCCCGCGACAAGCTCTTCGCCCTCATGCGCGAGGAGCTGCTCTCCATGAAGGAGCGCTTCGGCGACCCGCGGCGCACGGTGATCGAGGAGCTCGAATTCGAGCAGGACGTGGAGGACCTGATCCCCCGCGAGGACATGGTGGTGACCGTCTCCCATGGCGGCTACATCAAGCGCGTCCCGCTGTCCACCTACCGCGCCCAGCGCCGCGGCGGCCGCGGCCGCGCCGGCATGTCGACCCGCGACGAGGACTTCGTCAGCCAGGTCTTCGTCTGCAACACCCACACCCCGGTGCTGTTCTTCTCCTCGCGCGGCATCGCCTACAAGCTCAAGGTCTATCAGCTCCCGCTCGGCACGCCCCAGGCGCGCGGCAAGGCGCTGGTCAATCTCCTGCCGCTGCAGGAGGCCGAGACCATCACCACCGCCATGCCGATGCCCGAGGACGAGGAGACCTGGGGCGAGATGTACGTCATGTTCGCCACCTCGACCGGCACCGTGCGGCGCAACCGCCTGTCCGAGTTCACTCGGATCATGGCCAACGGCAAGATCGCCATGAAGCTGGAGGACGACGACTCGCGCCTGGTCAACGTGCAGACCTGCAGCGAGGACGACGACGTTCTCCTGGCCACCGCCAAGGGCAAGTGCATCCGCTTCCCGGTGCCGGACGTGCGCGTCTTCTCCGGCCGCAACTCGGTCGGCGTGCGCGGCATCAAGCTGGCCAAGGGCGATCAGGTGATCTCCATGAGCATCCTGCGCCACATGGACCTCAAGGTGGAGGAGCGCGACGGCTATCTGCGCCTCGCCGGGGCCCGGCGGCGCGGCGAGAACGGCGAGCATGGCGCCGAGGGCGAGCCCTGCGGCCCCGAGGACGTCGGCGTCGAGCTGGATGAGGCGCGCTTCGCCGAGCTCGAGGCGGCCGAGCAGTTCATCCTGTCGATCGCCGACGACGGCCTGGGCAAGCGCACCTCGGCCTACGAGTACCGGGTGACCGGGCGCGGCGGCCAGGGGCTCGCCAACATGGACCTGTCGCGCAGCCGCAAGGGCGCCGACGTCTGGGTGGTGGCGGCCTTTCCGGTCGCCGCCAGCGACGAATTGGTCCTGGTCACCAACCGCGGCCAGTTGATCCGCTGCCCGGTGCGCGACATCCGCATCGCCGGGCGCAGCACCCGCGGCGTGCG
>JAWWCG010000814.1:0-1936 GCA_033720555.1 Kiloniellales bacterium
CTGGGCGTCCGCGGGGCTCAGGCCGGAGTCCGACCATTCCGCGCCGTGACCGGTGAAACGCTCGCCGTTGCCTGTGGTCATGTCCGTCTCCTCGCTCGCACCAGAAGGGGCAGAGCCGCCCCGCTAGTCTTCGTCGTCCTCATCGTCCTCGTCCTGCTCTTCGAGCCAGTCTTCCCAGTCCTCGCGCTTCTCGTCCATAATGTCGGTGATGACGTCGAAGAGGTTCTCGTCGATGGTTTCCAGTTGGTCGAGAACGCCGGTCATCTCCCAGATCGTGTAGAGCTCGATCGAGGTCTTGAGGTTGACCTCCCAGGAGGTCTCGATGGTGTTGAGGGTGGGCACCGGGATCGCCTGGCGCAGCAGCTTTAGCGGCGCCTCGACCTTGGAGATGTTAGGCCCCCAATCTGCGAAGTGGTCGGGCTTGATCATGTCGGGCGAGACTTGGTTGCCCGTCGAGATCACCTTGAGCAGCACCCGGCTGAACGGACGGAGCACGTCCTTGGCCGATTGCAGGCCGTGCTTGATGGCGGTCTCGCGCATCAGCATGACCAGACCGCCGGGGGAGTTGCCGAAAGGGCAGCGCGCGGCGCAGGTGTAGCATTGGGCGCAGGCCCAGATCTTCTCCTGCATGGCGTCGTAGATGCCCTCCAGGTTCTCGGTCCACAGCAGCTGGACGATCTCCCGCGGGCTGAAATCGTAGTAGTGGGCGGCCGGGCAGGTCGCCGTGCAGATGCCGCAGTTGAGGCATCCGTTCAGTTCGTGGTCGTAGCGCAGGTCAGCCTGAATGTCGGAAAAGATCTCTTCCAGGGTGTCCCGGCTCACCACCGGTTCCTCGGACACGGGATCCCCGATGCTGTGCTGCACTCGTGTCGTGGCTGCGTGGCTCATACCCTAGTCCAAGGCGGCTGCGGGCGTCAGTAGGTGAGCACCCGGGTGCCTTCTTCTTCCATGACCTGCTCGATCAAGTAGGCGCCGCCGACGATGCCCTCGCACTCGGGGATCAGGTCCTCCTTCGACATGTCGAAGAGGTCGAGGTTGGGCGAGCAGCAGAAGAACTTGACGCCGGCCTCGTGGGCATCCTTGATGAAGTCGTAGACCGATTTGGGCGAGTCTTCCTTGATGAAGAGTTTTTCCGCGACGCCCTTCTTCATCAAGCGGCCGGCGGTGGCCGTGCAAATCACTTCGACCTCGTAGTCCATCGCCGCGGCGACCGAAGCCTGAAAGATCGGCGCGCCCAGCTCCTCCCCGTTACGGGGGTCCGTATTGGCCATAATGATGAGCATCTTGTCCGCCATCGCGCTTCCCCTACATGCGAGAAAGGAGTCGTTTGCGGACCGTCAAGGCGGCCCTTGCGGCCATGGCAATGATATCCCACCAGAATATATTCGCAAGAAAAAGATTATAGAAAGATAGATTATCAAAATCGAATATGTTTCCCCTTCCCCGCTCTGAGCCTTTGAAAGACGCCCTGCTCCAGGCTCGGATCAGGCCTGCATGAGGCCGGTGACCTGCACGATGCCGGTCATGATGGGAACCAGGGCGTCCTCGATCTCGCGCTGTCTGGCGCGCAGGGCCTCGAGCGTCGGGCCGGGGTCGTCCGGGGTCTCGTCGAACTCCATGATGAGGTCCTCGGCCATCCCGAGCTTGGCGCCGGGGTGGCCGGCGAAGCCCAGGCAATTGCCGCGAAGCTGGAACAGGGCCGGCCGGCCGGCCTCGTCTTCGGCCAGGACTTGCGCGTCCGGCGGCGGGATCGGGCGGTCGCGCATATAGGTCACCAGGGGAAACCGCGCCGGCAGGTAGCCGTTGAGCGCCTCGGCCGACAGGCGCGTGGCCGTCGTTACCGAGAACTCCAAGGCGCAAGTCTCCCGCGCGCCGCCCGCGGCCAGGGCCAAGATCTGCGCGCCCAGGCCGATCCCGATCACCGGCTTGCCGAGGC
>JAWWCG010000815.1:0-1933 GCA_033720555.1 Kiloniellales bacterium
CCGGTACTCCGAAACTTCTCGATCGCTTTGGCGTGGGGCGTCCTGGTCGGCACCTATTCCAGCATTTTCGTCGCCTCGGCCTTGCTGTTGCATCTGCCGTCGGTGCGGCCGGTGGAAGGGTCCGCGCCGTCCAGCCAAGCCTCGCCGGCCGCGCCGCCGGATCCCCAGGGCTAGGGTTCGGATCGCCGCCCGGCCATGGTTTACGCGCAAGTGCTCGCCGGGCTCCTCCTGCTGCTGGTCGGCGGCGATATCTTCGTCCGCGGCGCCGTCGGCATCGCCCGGCGCCTCGCCATCTCCCCCTTGCTGATCGGACTCACGCTGGTCGGCTTCGGGACTTCGCTGCCGGAGCTGGTCGCCAGCCTCGAGGCCGCCCGCGTGGGCTCTCCAGGGGTCGCCGTCGGCAACGTGGTCGGCAGCAACATCGCCAACATCCTTTTGATCCTGGGCCTGTCGGCCCTGATCGCGCCGATCGCCGTCGCGCCGGGCTCGCTGCGCCGAGACGGACCGGTCCTGATCGCCACCGGATTGCTGACCATCGGGGTCTGCTGGTTCGGCCGGATCGATCGCTGGTGGGGCCTCCTGCTCCTCGTCTTGCTGCTCGCCTACATGGCTCATGCCTATCTCAGCGAGCGGCGGCACCAGGACGCGCAAACCCGGCTGCACCGGGCCGAAGCCGACGAGGTGAAGCCCTTGGCCGTCGCCCCCTGGCCGATGCTGGCGCTAACCCTGAGCGGCCTGGCCGGGATCGTTCTCGGCGCCGGTCTCCTGGTCGACGGCGCGATCGCCCTGGCGCGCGCCTTCGCCGTGTCCGAAACCGTCATCGGCCTCACCATCGTCGCCATCGGCACGTCGCTGCCGGAACTGGCGACCTCGGTGATTGCCGCCCTGCGCCGGCACGGCGACGTGGCCCTCGGCAACGTGGTCGGCAGCAACATCTTCAACCTGCTCGGTATCCTCGGCGCGACGGCGCTGTTCCGGCCGATACCGGTGCCCGCCCAGATCGCCCAGTTCGACAATTGGGTCATGCTCGCCGCGACCGTCCTCTTCATCGTCTTCGCGGCCACGAAAGCGACCTTGGAGCGGTGGGAGGGCGGCGTCTTGCTGGCGGCCTACGCGGCCTACGTCGCGCTGCTGTTGGCGCCGTCGATTGTGGCGGGCGGCGGCTTCGCCCTGGCGCCCGCCTAGGTCGCGGGCGTCTGGCGGCGCAGCTCAGCCATTCCGTAATCGCATATCAGATGCGCTTTTCACGCATGTCTCCCAAAAAGCGTTCTCTTTCAACGACATGGCGTGTGGTTCCCAAGAGCTCTCTGATACCGGCCCGGGCTGCTGGAGCGACGCGGATACAAAAACCGACGGCGTGAAGACTAACGCGGAAACATACGAAAGCCGCTTGGACGATCCGCAAAGGCAAAGGCTCTCCCCGCCTGGCATCTGCGAATCATCAATGGCTCGGTGGGGCCTCCGAATTCCTCATGATTATTTACCGGATGGCGGGCTGTCTATAAGGAGTGGGCCAGTGGCCTCGTAATAGTTTTGGTTATTTACTGCAAGCAATTCAAAAATTATTGCAGGCCGTACAGGGCTAGGCGAAAGTAGATGTCCGCTTTTTTGTTGAAATCAACAACAGGTAAACTATTTACAGCTCATTTTGCGGACGGTCGCGCCACACGCGGCCGAGCGCTTCCCGTGCCGCCGCACATCGCAACGAGATGACAAGATGAACGCCTTCACCGTGCTGGAGCCTGAAGAGCCGCCAAGTCCCAGGGGCAAACGGGGCCCTCGCAAGCGTCTAGCGACCGCGCTTATGAAGGGCAATGGCCACGCGCCACCGTTGCCCCGCACCTCGCCAAAGATCCGGCCGACCGTTCGTTTCCCGATCAGCCGCGAAAGCCGCCGGTTCCTGCAGCAGTATTTCCCGGAAGCCAGCGCCGAC
>JAWWCG010000816.1:0-1916 GCA_033720555.1 Kiloniellales bacterium
GAGCCATCGGGACCGCAACGGCGAGAGCAGCCTGAATGATCGGTCTCGAGGGACGAGAGATGACTCAATACGAAGGCGGACGACCGGAATCGCCTCCGAGAGCCCGCGACATCGGAACGGCTTGGGCCATGGTGGGAGTCATGTTTCTTGTCGCCATGCTGGTAAGCCTGATTGCGGGCTGAGGAAGTTCCGAGGTTGCGGCCGCGAGGCGAGCGGACGCCGGGCATGGCCCGGCGTCCGGCGGGCCAAACGACACGTCCGGCGCGCGCCGGCCCGCCCGGCGGGCGCGCGCCGGCGGCGCCCGGAAACGCGAAAGACGGCGGCCCGGCGAACTGGCGGCAAGCTGGCGGTGAACTGCCGGCGAAGTGGCAGCGCACTGGTGACGAACTGGGAGAAGCCCGCTGTACGGTGGCGCAAAAACATAAGGACCGCGCCGGACGCTAAAGGTGCCGACGCGGTCCCATACGCAACTTCACGGGTGGGGGGCCTAGTGAAGTTGATGATTTAACAATCGCCGCGTCCAAAAGTTCCGCGATGGCCGTCCGTTGCCGAGAAATTTTTGCCCGGGACTGTCGCTCCAGGGGGGCTTTTCGGAGTGTTTTTCCGGGGCGTCAATCCTGAGCATCAATCCTGAGCATCAATCCTGGGCGTCAGTCCTGCGCCCAGGCGCGTCGGCCGGGCCCGGGGCCCCTGCGGTAGACCAGCCAGTAGACCAGGGCCACCAAGACGCCGCCGCCGACGATGTTGCCGGCCGTCACCAGGGCCAAGTTGACGAGGTAGCCCGCCAGCCCGACCAGCGTCGAGCCGGCCAGCCAGCCCGCCGGAATCAGGTACATATTGGCCACCGAGTGCTCGAAGCCGAGGGCGACGAAGCCGGCGATGGGAAACACGATGGCGAGGATCTTGCCGGTGACCGTCCGGGCGCCGAAGCACAGCCAGACCGCCAGGCAGACCAGGACGTTGCACAAGATGCCGCGCACGAAGGCCTCGGCCGGCGCCAGCGCGAGCTTGGCCTCGGCGATGCGCACCGCGCTCGCCGCCACCGCGCCGTCGGCCAGGGCGCCGATCCCCGCGCCGTGGACCATGACGGCGGTGGCGCTGGCGCCGACGAGGTTGCCGGCGTAGACCAGCGCCCAGTTGCGCAGCAGGCGCCGGCTGGTGAGTCGCCGGTCGGCCCAGGCGAAAACGATCAGGCTGTTTCCGGTGAACAGCTCCGCCCCGCCGACCAAGACCAGGATCAGGCCGAGCGAGAACGCGATCCCGCCCAAGAGGCGCTCGGGGCCGAAGCCCAGTCCGCTCTCGGTGACCACCACGGTGTAGAGCGTCGCGCCGAAGGCGATGAAGGCGCCGGCCAGCACCGCCAGCACCAGCGTCGGGACGGTCGCGAGCGCCGCCTTGGCCACGCCGGCGGCCTCGACCCGCTGGGCGATCTCGGCCGGCGCGTAGGCGTCGAGGCTGTTGAACTGGGTCAAATCTGGCTCGCCTCCCTGGAGTCGTCGCGCGCGAGCATAGGCGAGCCGGGATGCCAGGAAAATGACGGCGACGCGCTGTGCCGCCGTCCGGGGCTTTTCCGCGGACGGGCATGCTAATGTGGCCGGCGGCCGGCCGACCGTGAGAACGAAAGGACATGCCATGCTGAACGACCTGCAGGAACGATGGTGCGCCGAGAGCCGGTGGGACTTTTCCGATCTCAAGGCCTTGTTTCTGAACTGCACGCTGAAGCGCTCGCCGGAGCTTTCCCACACCGACGGGCTGGTCCGCATCGCGCGCGCGATCCTCGAGACGAACGGCGTCGGCGTCGAGGCGCTGCGGCCGGTCGATCACGACATCGCCTCCGGCGTCTGGCCCGACATGACGGAGCACGGCTGGGACAAGGACGACTGGCCGCGGATCTACGAGACGGTCAAGGCCGCCGA
>JAWWCG010000817.1:0-1916 GCA_033720555.1 Kiloniellales bacterium
CCAAGCGGCGTCCGAGGCGGACCACACGGCGCCCGCGCCCGCCGAGGCGACGGCCGATTTGCCGGCGGCGATCTCCGTCTCGGGCGAGCACCTCAGCACGTCGGCGCTGACCGAAGCCTTGGCGAAGGTCGGCTTCACCAACATCAGCGATATCCGGCGCTCCGGCTCCATCGCGCACGTGACGGCGGACTGGCAGGGCGAGAGCGTCGCCTTGCGCATCGATTCGCGCACCGGGCGCGTCGAGCGGTCCCAGTGAGGCCGGCGGGCCGGGCGCGGGACCGTTTGTCAAGCCCGGCCTTTGCCGTCAGACTGTTGGGCGCTCGAGATTCAGTCCTGGCGCAGGACCTCACGGCCGTAGCGGGCTCATGACGACGAAGGTTCACGTGATCGGCGCCGGCGGGATCGGCGTCGTCCTGGCCTGGGCGCTGGCCCGCGCCGGGTGGGACGTCACCCTGGTCGAACGCCGCGCCGACAAGGTCGCCGCCGGCCGGGCCGAGGGATTGACGGTGGCCGGCCAGGCGCCGGCCAGGCTGCCGTTCGTCGAGTTCGCCCAATGGCGGCCGCCGGCCGAGGCGGTGCTGCTGCTGTGCACCAAGACCTACGACAATCCCGAGGTCCTGGCCCGGCTCGAGACGGCGCGCCGTTTGGTGCCGGTGCAAAACGGCTACGATACCGTCCTCGAAACCCACGATTTCGCCGGCGAGGGGATCGCCTCCTTCGTCTCCGAGTGCGCGCGCGAGCGGCCGGCCGCGCGCATCACGCGCCCCGGCAGCCTGCATATCGGCGCCCGGCGGCCGGTCGGCGAAGCGGAGCGCGCCGAGCTGGCGCGCCTGGCCGCGGCCCTCGAACAGGGCGGCCTGTTCGCGGTCGAGCTGGTGGAGGACGTGCGGCCGTACAAGGCCGCCAAGCTGATGTACAACGCGGCGATCTCGCCGCTCGCCGCGGCGGCCGGGGTCGACAACGCCGCCTTGCTGAGCGATTCCTTGGCCAAGCGGCTGTTCTTCGGCCTGCTGCAGGAGAACTACGCGGTGCTGCGGCACGCCGGCATGGCGCTGGCGAAGATCGGACCGTTCCACCCCGACACGGTCGCCCGGATCCTGCGCACGCCGGGGCTGCCAGAGCTCATGGCGATCTTCTTCCGGCCGTCGCTGCGCGGCACCTATTGCTCCATGGCGCCGGACATCGGCCGGGGCGAGACCGAGATCGACGCCTACAACGGCCACCTGGTCCGGATCGCCGGCAATTTTCCCTGCCCGCTCAACCGCGCGGCGGTCAGGCTGATCACGCGCATCACCCGCGAGGGCCTGGCGCCGCGGCGCAGTCATCTCGACGACATGGCCGCCGATCTCGCCGCCGATCTCGCCGCCGACCGCGCCGACGACGGACTGGCGGCGTGAAGCTGGTCACCGGCGGGGCGGGCTTCATCGGCTCCCATCTGGTCGCGGCGCTGCTCGCCGAGGGCGAGGCGGTGCGCGTGCTCGAGCGCCCCGGAGCGGAGGTCGATCATCTCCCGCTCGCGCGCATCGAACTGGTCAGCGCCGACATCCGCGACCGGGCGGCGGTGGCGCGGGCGACGCGCGGGTGCCGCCACGTCTATCACCTGGCGGCCGATCCCAACCTGTGGCGGCGCGACGTGCGCGAGTACGACGCGATCAATTATCAAGGCGCGCTCAACGTCATCCGAGCCGCCCTCGACAACGGCGCCGAGCGGGTCCTGCACACCAGCACCGAGAGCATTCTGACGTCGAGCGATCCGTCGGCCTATACGTCGGCCGATTTCGCCAGCGGGTCGGTCGAGGAGCTGGAGCTCGAGGAGAGCGACATGCTCGGCCCCTACTGCGTTAGCAAGTTTCGCGCCGACCGCGCGGCCCGGCGGATGGCGGCGGAGGGCGCGCCGGTGATCCTGGTCTGCCCGA
>JAWWCG010000818.1:0-1915 GCA_033720555.1 Kiloniellales bacterium
CGAGGCAAACCGCCGCAGTGACGGTCGCGACCTCGGATCTCCGGGGGACCGGCCTTTACGGCGGCCCCGCGGATTTGATCGACGTGTCCCGATCAGCGCCCTCTATACGTTTCCTGTAGTGCACATGGATTTTCATGAAGCGTAAATTTTTTCCATGTGAGAACAGATTTTCCGCATGGTAGAAGTTTGTCCGAGCGGTTTGCCCGACAGTTAAATTCCCGGGTGAACTCCCCGGGTGAAATGCCCGGGTGAAATGCCCGACGCCGAGGTAGAGGAGCGACCCATGATTTCCGAGACGCTGGCGGCCGGCCTGGCGCAGTACAAGATCGGCGCCAAGGTGCGCGCGCTTCGCCTGAACAAAAAGCTCGGACTGGTGCAGCTCGGCGAGCACACCGGCCTCTCCTCGGCCATGCTCTCGAAAATCGAGCGCGGCCAGGTGTTCCCGACGCTGCCGACGCTGCTTCGCATCGCCCTGGTCTTCGGCGTCGGCCTCGATCACTTCTTCGTCGACGAGGCCCGCCCGCTGGTCGCGGTGACCCGAAAGCGGGACCGCCTGCGCCTGCCGGACCGGGGCGACGCCAAGGCGAGCGCCTATTTCTTCGAAAGCCTCGACTTCCCCGTCGCCGACCGCAAGATCGAGGGCTATTACGCCGAGTTTCCCGCTCATTCGAAGCCGTCGGAGCCGCACCGCCACGACGGGGCGGAACTGATCTACGTGCTGAAGGGCCGACTCGCCGTGACGGTCGACGGCGACGACCACGTGCTCGACGCCGGCGACGCCATGTACTTCGATTGCGGCGCGCCGCACAGCTACCGTCAGAGCGGGCGTTCGAGCTGCGCGGCGATCGTGGTGGTGACCGCCTAGGCGTTCGATCGGCTTTCGCCGCCGCCCGCGCACCCTATGCGCCGGCGGACATTACCTCCCGCAGGATGCGGGCGAGCTCGCTCGGCTTCTCCAGCATGGGGAAATGCCCGCAGTCGGCGATCTGATACTTGGTGACGGCGTTGAGGTGCGCCAGCACGTCCGGATTGGCGCTGTACTGGCCGCTGACATAGGCCTTGGGCACCGCCAGGGCGCGGAAGAGATCCAGCAGATCGCCGCTGTCCGACCACGCGACCACCGACCGGGCGCTGGCGTGAAAGGCCTCCGCCGGGCAGGCCTGCGCCCACGCGGCCCATTGCCGCAGGATCGCGTCGTCGCCCGCCCGGGCCCGCGCCTTCAGCTTGTCGAACTTCTCCTCGCAGAACAGCCGCAGGTCCGTCTCGGCGGTCCGCCGCGAGAACATGGCGCAGTCTTCGGCGACCAGGTTGCCCTCGACGTTGACGAAGGAGGCGAGCTCGATCGGGGGCTCGCGCGCCAGCAGCAGGCCGACCGCGCCGCCCATGCTGTGCACCACGATGTGCAGGCGCTCGCCGGCCCCGGCGCGCCGCCGCAAGAGGTCGCGGACCGCCTCCGCCATGCCCTCCATGCTCGCGCTGTCCAGGGGCTGCCCCTGCGAGGCGCCATGGCCGGGCAGGTCGGGGGCCAGCAGCGCCATGCCGTCGAGCGCGGGCGCCCGCCACAAGGGCGCGAAGATCTCCTTGGCGCAGCCGAGACCGTGCAGGAACAGAACCAGGTCCCGCCGGCCGGGTCGCGACAAGGCGGCGAGCGTCATCGCTTCGTCTCCCCGCGTGTTTGTCCCCCAACGATCGGATCCCCGCCGAAGGCCCGCGCGCGAGCGGACCCGCAGTCCCGCCATCGGCCGTGCGACCCTATCCGGCCCGTCCACGCCATTCAAAGGAAATACCGCGGTCGCCACGGCCCGCCGCCGCGCGCCGCCTCGGCCCCTGGGCGCATCCTTTTCGTGGAACGAAGCTGCGCTTTAGGCGTTAGCGAAGATGTCGGTCGAACGCGCCAAAGGCGCATCCGGGCCCG
>JAWWCG010000819.1:0-1911 GCA_033720555.1 Kiloniellales bacterium
CTCGTGGATATAGCCGTGATGGCCGACCTCGTGGCCGCCGGCCACCATGGCCTCGACGGCCTCGGGGTACTGCTCGATGCACCAGGCCGGCACAAAGAAGGTCTGGCGGATCTCCAGGCGCCGGTAGGTCTCGAGGATCCGGGGCACCGCCACCTCCGGGCCGTAGCGCAGCATCGACATGGCCGAGACCCGCGAGATCGAGTCGCGCGGATGTTCGAGGTGGAGGATGCTGTCGGCATCCATGTCGAAGGTGATGCACACGGCGCACCTGGCGCCATTCGGCCAAGGCACGGGCTTCTTGATCATCGCTCGACTGCTCCTCTCGCTCTCGCTAGGGCATGACGCTGCCGCCGTTGGGGTCGATCACCTGGCCGGTCATGAACGTCGCCCCCGGCCCGGCGAGGAAGACGGCGACGGCGGCGACCTCCTCCGGCCGGCCGACGCGCCCCAAGGGGATCTGCGCCTCCTTCTCCCGCCACTCGGCGGACATGGCCTCCGGGCCCAGCATGTCGGTGTCGATCGGCCCCGGCGCGATGGCGTTGACCAGGATGTCCGGCGCGAACTCCTTGGCCCAGGCCCGGGTCAGGGTCAGCACGCCGGCCTTCGAGGCGCAATAGACCGAGAAGTTCTCGCGCCCGAAGTAGCCGAGGTCCGAGGCGACGTTGATCACCCGGCCGCCGCCGTTCCCATCGCGCAAGGCGCGCAGGGCCTCGCGGCCGACCAGGAAGACGCCGCGCAGGTTGACCCCCATCAGCCGGTCGTAGTCCGCAGCCGTGGTCTCGACGAGCGGCTTCTCCAGCATCAGCCCGGCGTTGTTGACCAGGATGTCGAGGCCGCCCAGCGTGTCGCGCGCCCGCGCGACCCCCGCGACGACGCTCGCCTCCTCGCTCACGTCGAGGTGCAGGCTGAACGCCTCGCCGCCGGCCTCGCCGATCGACGCCACCGTCTCCTCGGCCTTGCCCGGCGAGGCGCCGTAGCCGACCGCCACCCGCGCGCCCTCCGCGGCGAAGGCCTGGGCGACGGCGCGGCCGATGCCGCGCGAGGCGCCGGTGACGAGGGCGCGCCGGCCCGCCAAGGTCCCGCTCATGCCATCAGCTCCCCACGATCCACGTTGATCGTCTGACCGGTGACGTTGGCCGCCAGGTCGGAGGCGAGGAACAGATAGGCCCCGGCCACGTCGTCCGGCTCCATCAAGCCGGGAAAGGCCTGCGTCGCCATGATCTCGGCGAGGCAGTCGTCCTCGCTGCGCCCGTCGCGCGCCGCGATCTTCGACAGCGACAGCATGGAGGCGTCGCTGCGCACCCAGCCGGGGCAGACCGCGTTGACGGCGATGCCGCGCGGGCCGAGCTCCTCGGCCAGGCACCGCATGAAGCCGATGTTGGCGTGCTTGGAGCTGCCGTAGGCGCTGAACGAACCGGCCGAGGTGCGGCCCCAGACCGAGGCGGTGATGATGATGCGGCCGCCCGCCGCCATGCTCTTCACCGCCTCCCGGGTCACGTAATAGGTGCCGATCACGTTAGTCTCGATGATCCGGCGAAAGGTCGCCTCGACCTCCTCGCCGGGCTCCAGGATCGGCGTCATGCGCTCCAGGCCGGCGTTGTTGACCAGGACGTCGAGCGCGCCCAGGGCGCCGACCTCGCGCGCCACGGCCGCCCGGTCGGTGATGTCGCAGACCAGCGCGCCGACCGGCCGGCCGCAGTCCTGCGACAGGGCGTCGGCCGCGCGCCGGACGCTGTCGCCGGTCGCGAGGATCGTGAGCTCGGCGCCGGCGCGCGCAAAGCCGCGGGCGATGCCGAGGCCGACGCCGCGGCTGGCGCCGGTCACCAGGACGCGCTTGCCGTCCAGGCCCAGGTCCGTCATTCGCCGGCCTCCCCTCCGTGCAGCGCCCCGGCCGCGATCTGCTCGGTGGCC
>JAWWCG010000820.1:0-1910 GCA_033720555.1 Kiloniellales bacterium
CGCTCATCGGCGAGCCGAGGCTTCTGCTGCTCGACGAGCCGAACTCCGGGCTCGATCCCGAATCGCGGACCCAGGTGTTCGCCGCGATCGAGTCCCTGCGGCGCCAGGGGGCGACCATCCTGCTCTCCACCCACGCCTTGGCCGAGGTCGAGCGGCGGGTCGACCGCGTCGCGATTCTTCACCACGGCCGGCTGCTCGCCCTGGGCTCGCTGGAGGACCTGCGGCGCGAGCTGGCGCTTGCCCTGACGGTCAGGCTCAGGGTGAAGACCTGCACCACCGAGAAGGTGGTGGCGATGACCAACGACTACGCCGAGGTCGTCGAGCGGGACCGGAACAGCCTATGCCTCGCCGTCGCGCCCGCCGACAAGCCGCGGCTGGTCCACGACCTCGGCCGGCTTCATGCCTGCCTGGAGGACCTGGAGATCGAGACGCCGGGCCTCGACGCCCTCTACCGAGACCTCGTCGGCCGGTGGGAGGCGGGCCGATGAGCGCGATCGCCGTCATCGCCGGCCAGGAGATCCGCGCCAGCGTCCGCAACCGCTGGATCGTCGCGACGACGCTGATCCTCGCGGCGCTGGCGCTCAGCCTGACGCTCCTGGGCAGCGCCCCGGTCGGCACGGTGGACGCCGACCCCTTGGCGGTGGTGGTTGTCAGCCTGGCGAGCCTGAGCATCTTTCTCGTACCGCTGATCGCCTTGCTGCTCTCCTTCGACGCCATCGTGGGCGAGGCCGAGCGGGGCACGCTGCTCTTGCTGCTGGCCTATCCGGTCGCCCGCTGGCAGGTGGTCGTCGGCAAGTGCCTCGGGCACGCCGCCGTGCTGGCCCTGGCGACCGTCGTCGGCTACGGGGCGGCCGGCGCCGCGCTCGCCGCGACCAGCCCGTCCGACGTCGCGGCGTGGGGCGCCTTCGTCGCCTTGATCGGCAGCTCGATCCTTTTGGGCGCGGCCTTTCTCGCCATCGGGACGCTGTGCAGCGTGGCGGTGCGCGAGCGCGCCACCGCGGCCGGCCTGGCGGTCGGCGTTTGGCTGCTGTTCGTGCTGATCTACGATGCGGCGCTGGTCGGCCTGCTGGTCGCCGATCAGGGGCGCGTCCTCACCTCGGCGGTGGTCGACGCGCTGCTTCTGGCCAATCCGGCCGACGCCTATCGCCTGCTGAACCTGACCGGCGACCAGGGGGTCGCGGTCGTGGCGGGCATGGCGGGGTCGGGCGAAAGCGGCCAAGTGTCGCGGGGGCTGCTGCTGGCCTCGCTCGTCGGCTGGATCGTCCTGCCCCTCGGCCTCGCCGTCGCCCTCTTTCAGAGGAGACAACCATGAGTCTGTCTCGCCTGGTCCTGGCGCTGATCCTGTCCGCCGCGCTGACCGCCTGCGGCGAGGAGCGGGAAGCGGCCGGGCCGCCGGCGCCGCAGGAGCCGAGCCGGGAGGCGATCGGCTACTATTGCGGCATGATGGTGGTCGAGCATGCCGGCCCCAAGGGCCAGATCTTCCTCGCGGACCGGGCGGAGCCGATCTGGTTTTCCTCGGTGCGCGACACCCTCGCCTTCACCATGCTGCCGGAGGAGCCCAAGGCGCTCGCCGCCGTCTACGTCAACGACATGGCCAAGGTCGGCAACTGGGACCGGCCGGAGCCGGGCCTCTGGGTCGACGCCAGGGACGCCCACTTCGTGGTCGGCAGCGACGCGCGCGGCGGCATGGGCGCGCCGGAGGCGGTGCCGTTCTCCGACCTGGCGGCCGCCGAGCGCTTCCGGTCGGCGCACGGCGGCGCGATCTACGCTTTCGAGGAGATCCCCGAGCGCTTCGTCCTGGGACCCGACGACGGCGCGGACCCGCAGCTATCGGACGGCGCGATGGGCGGGGCCGCCGGCCATTCCAGCCATGGGACGCCCGACAATGACTGAGACGCTGACACGCCGCC
>JAWWCG010000821.1:0-1909 GCA_033720555.1 Kiloniellales bacterium
CGGCGCCTCGGCGAGCCAGGGCTGATCCTCCAGCGCCGCGGCGCGCAGGCCGGCGCGGAGGTCGCCCGCCGCCAGCCGGGCGAGCGCCTCGGCGCCGGGATCAGCGCCGGGATCAGCGCCGGGATCAGCGCCGGGATCGGAGCCGGGATCGGAGCCGGGATCAGCGCCGGGATCGTAACTGTGCAGGCCGCTCGCCAGGCCGTCGACGTTCCCCGCGACGACGAAGAGCGCCAGCGGATAGAGGCCATGGGCCGACGGCGTCGCGCGCTTGCCGTCGGCGCCGGTGATCCCCTGCCCGGCCTCGAGCAGACGCGATAGCCGAGAGAGATCGATCGGCCGGGCGGCGTAGCGCCGGACCGAGCGGCGCGCGCGGATCGCCTCGGCCAAGCTCATGTCGCGCGGGTTCGCTGCGGCGGACATCTCGAGCTCCCTCCTGCTCCGGAACGGCCGCCGCCGGCGGGCCCACCGGCGGCGCGACCACCGGTTCGACCAGTGATTCGGTGGCCGCTCGGTGGCCGCTCGGTGGCCGCGAATGATCTCGCCCTCGCCGGGTCCCCGGCAACTTATTTGCGCGAGGCCTCGGCCAAAGGAAATAATAAATAGATCCCTTGGAAATAGGACGAATTTCCTGTCCGGCTCCCTTTCGGGCTCTTAAAGGCGCCGACGACATTACGCATTATTAATCCATTCCATTGACAAAAGGGATTGAACATTTATGTTTGTTGGTGCATTTGAGCGGCCAATCATTCGACCGATTCGAATCAATCTCTCACTCGATCAAGCCTAACGTATGAGTTTCGAAGATCTCGGTTTGAGTCCCGAGGTCCTGGGCGCAGTCCAGGACGCGGGCTACCTGACGCCGACGCCGATCCAGGTGCAGGCGATTCCCTACGTGCTGATGGGCCGCGACGTGCTCGGCTGCGCCCAGACCGGAACCGGCAAGACCGCCTCGTTCACCCTGCCGCTGATCGACGTGCTGGCCAGCGGACGGGCGCGCGCGCGCATGCCGCGCTCCCTGATCCTCGAGCCGACGCGCGAGCTGGCGACGCAGGTCGCCGAGAACTTCCAGAAGTACGGCAAGAACCATCCGCTGGAGATGGCGCTGCTGATCGGCGGGGTCTCCCTCGGCGACCAGGAAAAGCGCCTCGACCGCGGCGTCGACGTGCTGATCGCGACGCCGGGGCGGCTGCTGGACCTCTACGAGCGCGGCCGGATCCTTCTCGCCGACACCAAGATCCTGGTGATCGACGAGGCCGACCGCATGCTCGACATGGGCTTCATGCCCGACGTGGAACGCATCGTCGGCCTGCTGCCACGCTCGCGCCAGACCCTGTTCTTCTCGGCGACCATGCCGCCGGAGATCCGGCGCCTGGCGGACAAGTTCCTGTCGAGCCCTAAGGAAGTCACCGTGAGCCCGCCGGCGACGGCGGCGGAGACCGTCACTCAGGCCATCGTCTCGGCCCCCGGCCAGCCGAAGGACAAGCGCGCGGTCTTGCGCGCGCTGCTGTCCAAGGACGACGTGGGGAGCGCCCTCATCTTCTGCAATCGCAAGCGCGACGTCGGCATCCTCTATCGCTCCTTGAGCCGGCACGGCTTCCCCGCCGCCGAGCTGCACGGCGACCTCGCCCAGCCGGTGCGCGAGCAGACCCTGAAGCGCTTCAAGGACGGCGAGGTCAAGCTGCTGGTGTGCTCCGACGTGGCGGCGCGCGGGCTCGACATCCCGAAGGTCTCGCACGTCTTCAACTTCGATGTGCCGGTCAACCCGGACGACTACATCCACCGGATCGGCCGGACCGGCCGCGCGGGACGCAGCGGCCAAGCCTTCACCCTGGCGACCGGCGCCGACCGCAAGGCCGTCGCGGCGATCGAATCCATGCTCGGCCATGCGATCGAGAAGCGGAAGCTCGGA
>JAWWCG010000822.1:0-1907 GCA_033720555.1 Kiloniellales bacterium
GGGCGAGGGATCGCGCCGCGGGCCGTCGCGGCGGCCGCGCCGTCTTTCCAATGGCGCACGCCAGGATATTCCCGATCAAATGCGGTGCGAACGGATGTAGCATGAACGCTCGGATCAGGTGTCACGGCGTCGCCGGGCCTCGAGCGCGGCGACGGTTCCGTCCGTAAGCGGGACTTGGGAGAATGGGGCGGGATCAGCCGCTCGACATCGAACGTGGCTCCGGCGCTGCAAGACGCCGCAGACTGTCGCGCCGGCCGCCCGGCTAGAGTGGGGGTAAGTGCCAATGTTCGTCAGCAAGGAACAACGTCTGCCTCATTTCTGGGAAGCGATCGTCTCGCTCTTCTCCCTGGTGATCGGGATCATGCTGTCCATCGTGGTCTACGGCACCGACCCCCATATTCCCATGCTGCTGGGGGTCTTCGTCGCGGCCTTGGTGGGCTACCGGGCGGGCTATTCCTGGGATCTCATCCAAGAGGGGATGCTGAAGGGGATATCCAACTCGCTTCAGGCGATCGTCATCCTGCTGATCATCGGCATCCTGATCGGCGTCTGGATCGTGACCGGCGTCGTGCCGACCCTGCTCTATTACGGGCTCAAGATACTGTCGCCCGAGATCTTCCTGCCGGCGGCCGTGGTGATCTGTGCGATCACCTCGCTGGCGACCGGGACGTCGTGGGGCACGACGGGAACGATCGGCGTCGCCTTGATGGGCATCGGCGCCGGGCTGGGCTTTCCCCTGCCGGTGGTGGCCGGCGCGGTGCTGTCCGGCGCCTACTTCGGCGACAAGATGTCGCCCTTGTCCGACACCACGAACCTGGCGCCGGCCATGGCGGGGACGGACATCTACACCCACATCCGGCACATGACCTATACCTCGGGCGTCGCCTTCGCCCTGACGCTCGCGATCGAGATCGGCCTCGGCTTCTTCTACGGCGGGGGCGAGGAAGATCTCGCCGCCGTCCAAGAAATCCTGGCGACCCTCGAGCGGGACTTCACGGTCGGCCCCTGGCACGTGATCCCGGCGATCTTGGTGATCGTATGCGCCTACCGCAAATACCCGGCCATCCCGGGGCTCGTGGCGGGGGTCCTGTCGGCCGTCGTTCTGGGCGTGATCTTCGAAGGTACCTCCTACCCCGAGCTGCTCGAGGTCGGCTACGCCGGCTACGCCAGCAACACGGGCGTCGAGGCCGTGGACTCCCTGCTGAGCAAGGGCGGCTTCACCTCCATGCTCTACGCCATTTCGATCGTGATCGTCGCCATGATGTTCGGCGGCATCATGGAGCAGACCAATCAGCTCAAGGTCATCGTCGATCGGATTCTTCGCCTGGCCACATCCAACGCCTCGCTCATCAGCTCGACCGTGCTGACCTGTCTGGGCGCCAACCTGGTGCTGTGCGATCAGTACATGGCGATCGTCATGGGCGGCCGGATGTACGCTCAGGCCTATCGAGACCGCGGCCTGCACCCGAAGAACCTGTCGCGGGCGGTGGAGGACAGCGCCACGGTGACCGCGAATCTCGTGCCGTGGAATTCGGGCGGCGCCTATCAGGCGGCGACGCTCGGCGTCGCCACGATCGCCTACCTGCCGTTCAATTTCTTCTGCTGGCTGTCGCCTTTGGTGACGCTCTTCTTCGGCTGGACCGGCTGGACCATCGCGCCGGCCGACAAGACCGAGGCGGAGCGGGCCGAGGCGAAGACGGCCCCCGCGGAATAAGGCGGGGCGGACGATGTCCGGGCGTCTGAGGATTGCGCTTGCCGCGCTGCTGCTGTGCCTTGCGCCCGGCCTGCCGGCCTGGGGGCAGGACAAGGAGCTCAGCCCCGAGTCGACGCTGGCCGGCGTGCTGGAGCGGGGCAAGCTCAGGGTCTGCTTCGAGGCGGGCTACCTGCCGTTCGAGATGGTCGGCACC
>JAWWCG010000823.1:0-1907 GCA_033720555.1 Kiloniellales bacterium
GAGATCGCGGTGCCCGCCGAGCGCTATTGGGGCGCCCAGACCCAGCGGTCCCTGCAGAATTTCCGGATCAGCGGCGAGCGCATGCCGGCCGCCCTGGTGAAGGCCCTGGGGGTGCAGAAGCTGGCCGCGGCGCGCGTCAACCTGAAGCTGGGCGTGCTCGATGAGGAGATCGGCGAGGCGGTCTGCCAGGCCGCCGCGGAGGTCGCGGCCGGCGAGCATCTGGACGATTTTCCCTTGGTGGTCTGGCAGACCGGCTCGGGCACTCAGAGCAACATGAACGCCAACGAGGTGATCGCCGGGCGGGCCAACGAGATCCTGACCGGCCGGCGCGGCGGCAAGGCGCCGGTCCATCCCAACGACCACTGCAACATGGGCCAGTCGTCCAACGACACCTTTCCCACGGTCATGCACATCTCGGCGGTGCGCCAGTTCGAGGAGGCGACGATTCCGGCCCTCGAGCGCCTGCGCGACACGCTGGCCGAGAAGTCGGCGGCGTTCCGGGACATCATCAAGATCGGCCGCACCCACATGATGGACGCGACGCCCCTCACCCTGGGCCAGGAGTTTTCCGGCTACGTCGCCCAGGTCGACAACGGCATCGCGCGGCTGCGAGACACCCTGCCCCGGCTCCGCAAGCTGGCCCAGGGCGGCACCGCCGTCGGCACCGGCCTGAACGCCGTCGAGGGCTTCGCCGAGGCCTTCGCGGCCGAGGTGGCCGAGATAACCGGCCTGCCGTTCGAGACCGCCGACAACAAGTTCGAGGCGCTGGCCGCCCACGACGCGGTGGTCGAGGCCTCCGGCGCCCTCAACGTGGTGGCCTGCTCGCTGATGAAGATCGGCAACGACATCCGGCTGCTCGGCTCCGGGCCGCGCTGCGGGCTCGGCGAGCTCAAGCTGCCGGCCAACGAGCCGGGCTCCTCGATCATGCCGGGCAAGGTCAATCCGACCCAGGCCGAGGCGCTCACCATGGTCTGCGCCCAGGTGATGGGCAACCACACGACGGTCACGGTGGCCGGGGCCACCGGCCATTTCGAGCTCAACGTCTTCAAGCCGGTGATGATCTACAATCTCCTGCAGTCGGCGACCCTGATCGGCGACGCCTGCGAGTCGTTCCGCGAGAACTGCGTCGCAGGGATCGAAGCGGACGAGGCGCGCATCACCCAGCTCATGCAGGAATCGCTCATGCTGGTGACCGCCCTCAACCCACATATCGGCTACGACAACGCCGCCAAGGTGGCCAAGAAGGCCTATGAAGACAACACCACGCTGAAGGCCGCGGCGATCGAGCTCGGCCTGCTGACGGAGGAGCAGTTCGCCCAGTGGGTGCGGCCCGAGGACATGCTGGGCCCGCGCCGGCTGTCGTGAGCGACGCCGAGGATCAGAGCGTCCGCAAGCGCTCGGTGACCCTCGCCGGGCACCGCACCAGCCTCAGCTTGGAGCACGCCTTCTGGCAGGCGCTGAAGGCCGCCGCGCGCGACGAAGGCCTCTCCCTCAATGCCCTGATCGCGCGCATCGACCGGGAGCGCAGCGGCAATCTGTCGAGCGCCGTGCGGGTCTATCTCCTCGACCGGGCGCGGGGTCCGCGCGACGGCCCGGCCTAACTGCCGAGCTTGAGCAGGTCCTTCAGCAGGTCGTCGGGCTGCGGGGCCGACGGCTTGGCCGGCTTCGGGGCCGGCGCCGGAGCCTCGGGCTGCGCCTCACTCGGGGCCACGGCCGGCGCCTCCGGCTCGTCCGGGCCCGAGACGAGGGGCGCGGCCCCGGATTCGGGCGCGGACTCTGGCACGGACTCGGGCACGGACTCGGGCACGGACTCGGGCGCGGGCTCCGTCGCTCCGGGCTCGGCTTCGGGCGCTTGCTCGGGCGCCGTCTCGGGCTCGACCTCGGGCGCGGGCGCGGGGCTGGCCGGC
>JAWWCG010000824.1:0-1903 GCA_033720555.1 Kiloniellales bacterium
GATCTGCTTCCTCGCGGCGGTGGGCGCGCTGTTCGTGCTTGTCGGCCATCACTGGGCGCTCTATGCGACGCCCCTTCTCGTCCTCACCTTCGCCGACACGGCCGCCGCCCTGGTCGGCCAGGCGGTCGGGCGCCGCGCCCCGTGGGACAGGGAATCGCCCAAGACGGTGGCCGGGTCCCTCGCCTTCGGCCTGGTCGCCGCCCCATGCATTTTCGCGCCCCTGACGCACCTCGCGGGCGTGGCGCCGGCCCCGGCCGCCGCCTATGCCGTGGCGATCGCCGCGCTCGCCACGGCGGTCGAAGCGCTGAGCCCCAGGGGCTACGACAATCTCACCGTGCCCTTCTGCGTCCTCGCCGCCTTGCGGCTAGCGATCCCGACCTAGGCCGCCGGGCCGCGACCGAGGCCCCTCCCGAAAATCGGCCCGGCCGGGTGGCTGTTTCCCAAACGCGACCCGTATCACGATCATCGCCGCGTTGCTCGGCCAGGGGAGGATCTCTATGCGCCACGCAGCAGGACGCTTCGGCCCAGACTGGTCCGACGGGCCGAGATGCTGAGGCCGGCGGCTCTCCTCGCCGGGATCCTCCTGGTGCACGGCTGCGCCGCCGCCAGCCCGGCGGAGATTGCCGGGCCATTTCGAGGATCCGCCGCCGCGTACCCTGCCCACCACGCCCGCTATGGCGACGTGGTGCTCTCGGCCGCGCGCCGCCACGCCATACCGCCCGCCTTGATGCTCGCCATCATTCGCGCCGAAAGCAACTTCAACCCTCGGGCGGTCTCCCACAAGGGAGCGGTCGGCCTGATGCAGCTCATGCCGGCGACGGCGCGCTGGATGGCGCCCGGCGTTTCGAGAGACGAGCTGTTCGATCCCGCCGTCAACGTCGAGATCGGCGCGCGCTATCTCCGCTATCTGGCGAACCGCTACCATGGCGACGCGCGAAAGATCCTGATTGCGTGGAACGCCGGGCCGGGGCGCTTGGATCGGGGGCACATCCCCAAGGAGACCAAGGTTTTCGTCGAACGGGTGCGCCGGCACTACCAGCTTTACGCCCGCTCGTGAGCAACGCATCCGGGGTCGCTCAGTCGCTCGGAACGCCGCCTCGGCCGGCCGGCCGCTCAGCCCTTAGCCGCCGAGGATTCTCGGGCGCGCCGGCGAACGGAATGTTCGAAAGCCTGGGACTTAATACGGTGGAAATGGCGAGAGTTGTTTGATACCGGAAACAAGACGCTAGCCGACGCGTCATCCGACCCATAGCAGCGTCCAGATTATGGCAGCCCATATGAGTCCGCCGAACAAAACCGCCAATAAGACGCCCCTCGCGGCGCTCGATCGGCCGCCGGCATCGCCGGTATCCGCGGCCTTAAAGCTCTCGGCATCGGCCGGCAAATCGCACTGGCGATCGTAGAACAGTACTTGTTCGGGGATGGCTGCGGTTTCGACTAAAGCCATTTGAAAGTTCCCTCGTTGAAGGGGCGCACAACTCGCGATTGCTCAGGGTTGATTGCAGGCTAGCACCTGTTCAATCGTTCGATCTCCCGCTTTTGGCGAAGATCCCCTATTCGCAATTCAATGAAGCCCTTAACGCGACCCCTTGACAGAATAGCGTAAGTGGGGATCGGACAATGGACACGGATCTTTGTTTTCTGGACCTCGATCGAATTAATCGTGCCGCCGAGGGCATGATTTCCAATCACGGAAAAAACGCGCTGACGGAGGCGAGCCGACGAGTCAAGACACTTCGCTCGTCGGGTTGCGACGCCGCGGCCGTGACCTGGGAAAGGATTTGCCAGGTGATCCAAGTCCGCGGCGGCGGATAGCCGGGACTCGCGCCGGCCACGCATCCCGCCGTCGGCCGCGGGCTGTCGTCCAACGCCGCGTTCGGGATCAAATATGCCACCCCGCGCC
>JAWWCG010000825.1:0-1900 GCA_033720555.1 Kiloniellales bacterium
AGGGGTAGTCGACCGTCTCCTCGCCGTTGCGCCGGCGCAGGTAGGGGTGGACCATGTCGCCCTGGATCGGCCCGGGGCGCACGATCGCCACCTGGATCACCAGGTCGTAGAAGTCGCGCGGCTTGAGGCGCGGCAGCATGGACATCTGGGCGCGGCTCTCGACCTGGAACACGCCGATGGAATCGGCCCGGCACAGCATGTCGAAGACCTTGGCGTCGCCGCCGGGCACGGTGGCGAGCGCGAACTCGCGGCCATAGTGGCTGCGCAGGAGGGCGAAGGCCTTCTGGACGCAGGTCAGCATGCCGAGCCCGAGCACGTCGACCTTCAGGATGCCGAGGGCGTCGAGGTCGTCCTTGTCCCACTCGATGACGGTGCGCCCCGCCATGGCCGCGTTCTCGATCGGCACCAGCTCCGACAGGAGCCCGCGGGTCATGACGAAGCCGCCGACGTGCTGCGACAGGTGGCGGGGAAAGCCGATCAGCTCGTGCGCCAGCGCGAGCGCCAGCGCGAGGCGCCGGTCGCCGGGATCGAGGCCCAGCTCGCGCACCGTCGCCTCGTCGAGGCCCTCGCGGCTCCAGCCCCAGAGCGCGCCGGACAGCGCGGCGACGCGGTCCTCGCTGAGCCCGAGCGCCTTGCCGACCTCGCGGATCGCGCCGCGGCCGCGGTAGCAGATCACGGTGGCGGTCAGGCCGGCGCGCGCGCGGCCGTACTTCTCGTAGATGTACTGGATCACCTCCTCGCGGCGCTCGTGCTCGAAATCGACGTCGATGTCGGGCGGCTCGCCGCGTTCGGCGCTGACGAAGCGCTCGAACAGGAGGTCGAGGCGCGCCGGGTCGACGGCGGTGATGCCGAGGCAGTAGCAAACCGCCGAGTTGGCGGCCGAGCCGCGGCCCTGGCACAGGATGTCCCGCGAGCGGGCGAAGCGCACCAGGTCGGCGACGGTGAGGAAGTAGGGCGCGTAGCCGAGCTCCGCGATCAGCGCCAGCTCGTGCTCGAGGGTCGCCCGGACGCGCCCCGGCAGGCCGCCGGGATAGCGCTCGGCCGCGCCGCGCCAGGTGAGGCGGGTGAGCTCCTCCTGCGGCGTGCGGCCCTCCTCGCTCACCTCGTCGGGATACTCGTAGCTGAGCTCGTCGAGAGAGAAAGCGCAGCGCGCGACGATCTCCAGGGTGCGGGCGAGCGCCTGCGGCCGGCCGCGGAAGAGATGCGCCATGTCCTCGGGCGACTTCAGGTGGCGCTCGGCGTTGGCGGCGAGGCGGAAGCCGGCCTGGTCGACGGTGCAGCCCTCGCGGATGCAGGTGACCACGTCGAGCAGCGCTTTTCGCCGCGGCCCGTGCATGCGGACGTCGTTGGTCGCCACCAGGGGCGCGCCGCATTCGCCGGCGAGCGCGGCGAGCGCCGCCAGGCGGCGCGCGTCGTCGCCGCGGTAGAGCTGCCGGGCGGCGAGATAGCAGGCGCCGGGAAAGGCCGCGCAGAGCCGCGCGAGCGCGGCGCGGAAAGCGGCGTCGGGATAGGCCTCCTGCGGATAGGCGACGCGCAGCGGCGCCGGCGGCAGGACGACCAAGAGCTGGCCTTCGCCGTGGGCCAGCAGCTCCGCGAAGGAAAAGTCGCAGGCCCCCTTCGCGGCCCGGCGCTTGCCCAGGGTGAGCAGCCGGCAGAGCCGGGCGTAGGCCGCCCGATCGCGCGGGAAGCACAAGACCCCCGGCCCGTCGCGCGGCACCCGGCGCGCGCCGACCACGAGCCGCAGGCCCGCCTGCTTGGCCGCCACGTGGGCGCGCACCGCGCCGGCCAGGGAGTTGCGGTCGGCGATGGCGAGGGCGGCGAGGCCCAGCGCCTTGGCGGCGATCACCAGCTCGTCCGGGTGCGAGGCGCCGCGCAGGAAGCTGTAGTTGCTGGTCACCTC
>JAWWCG010000826.1:0-1889 GCA_033720555.1 Kiloniellales bacterium
CGTCGCCCTGGTCACCGAGGTGATGGAAGGGGCCTGCGGGCCGGCGCGCGCGCTGTCCGTGCCGCTGGTGGTCGACGCCGGCGTCGCCCGGAACTGGGCCGACGCGCACTGATCGGCGGCGCCGGCGCGGCGCCCTAGTTCGGGTAGGCGACGTCCCGGCGGGCGGCCATGTTGCGGCCGATCGCGTCGAGATCCTCGGGCGTCAGGCGCTGGCGCGCGAGCGGGAGCAGGACCCGCTCCTCCCAGGTGACGTGCTGGCGCTGGGTCTCCGAGAACTCCTTGACGTTCATCACCAGGCGCACCGGATTGGTCAGCGACCGGCCGTCGGCCAGAGCCTCCAGGTCGTCGATCATGAAGCTGACCAGATCCCGGTTGAGGTCGTGCTCGCGCGACAGCTGGCGCACCGCCTCGGCGAGCCCGTCGTCCGGCTCGCAGCGCCGCTCGAGCGCCGGCACCAGGTCCTTTTCCTCGTCCTCGGTGTGGAGCGGGAGATCGTCCTTGAGGTACTCCAAGAGGGCGCTGGCCAGGGGCTTCACCGAGCCCAACTCGAGCTTCTCCGTGAAAGCGTCGAGCAGGTTGCACATGCGCAGCTGGCGGCTGTGATCGTCGCGAATGAAGGCGAGCGGGTCCCGGAACGCCGCCGGATCGGGCTGGTCCCGGTAGGTCAGCAGCGAGCGGGCTTCGGCGATCAGGCTGTCGAGGTCCCTCGACTGATCCCCGCTATCGCCATTGCCGTTCGGCCCATTGGCCTGCAGCTTGGTCGCGGTCATCCATAGTCTCCAAGACTCATCCGACGCCCTGGCGTCGGTCACCCACCCCGGGCTAAGGCGCTTTTGTGCCAGTTATTTTTGTGATTTAGCGGCGGAACGCCCGGAATCATACTGCAATTTGGGCATGACAGATACCCCCGGATCGCGTCCGCCGGCCGGCTAGGCCGTGGCGTGAATCCCGGCGGCCCGCACGGACTCGTCGACGTAGGGCTCGAACTGCTTGAAATTGCTTTCGAATCTTTGGGTCAGCTCGCGCGCGGTCCGGTCGTAGGCCCGCTTGTCCGGCCAGGTCCGTCGCGGATCGAGAACCTCGGCCGGCACGTCCGGGCAGAACTCCGGAAACAACAGGCCGAAGTCGGGGTGTTCGGCGGTCGGGACGCCGGCCAGCCGGCCGTCCAGCGCGGCGCGCACCATCGCCCGGGTGTGGGCGATCATCATCCGCCGGCCGACCCCGTAGGCGCCGCCGGTCCAGCCGGTATTGACCAGCCAGCACTTGGCCCCGGTGCGGCGCATCTTGTCGCGCAGCATCCTGGCGTAAACCGACGGGTGGCGCGGCATGAACGGGGCCCCGAAGCAGGTGGAGAAGGTGGCGTCGGGCTCCTTGCCGAGGCCCTTTTCCGTGCCCGCCACGCGGGCCGTGTAGCCGGACAGAAAATGGTACATGGCCTGGTCCGGGCTGAGCTGCGAGATCGGCGGCAGAACGCCGAAGGCGTCGGCGGTCAGCATGACGATGTTGTCCGGCTGGTCGCCCAGCCCGCTGTCGCTGCTGTTGGGAATAAAATCAAGGGGATAGCTGGCGCGCGTGTTCTCCGTGTAGCGGCCGTCGTGCAAATCGAGGCGCCGCGACTCCGGGTCCATCACGACGTTTTCCAGGATGGTGCCGTAGCGCCGGGTGGTGGCGAAGATCTCCGGCTCCGCCTCCGGCGACAGGCGGATCACCTTGGCGTAGCAGCCGCCTTCGAAGTTGAACCCGCCGCGGTCCGACCAGCCGTGTTCGTCGTCGCCGATCAGCGTGCGGGTGCTGTCGGCCGACAGGGTCGTCTTGCCGGTGCCCGACAGCCCGAAGAAGATCGCCGTGTCGCCGCCGGGCCCGATGTTGGCCGAACAGTGCATGGGCAG
>JAWWCG010000827.1:0-1886 GCA_033720555.1 Kiloniellales bacterium
AATGGATCAGGTCCCGGCCCGGCCCGCATCCCAGATCGACGATGCAAAACGGCGGATCGCCCTCGATCGCCTCCAGGAACGCCGCATGGTTCTGGCTGACATCGTGGTCCCAGGTGCCATCCCGGTAGGCCTCGGCCTTCCGATCGTAGTGCCCGATGGTGATCTCGGAAATCCGCCGTATCTGTTCTTCGTCGTACGTTTGGAAGGGTTCGATCATTGATCAGACCGCTTTCTCGGGCATGGGGTGCGGACCAGATGAGTCGCCATGGCCCAAAAGTTCCCCGACCGTTCCCCCATCATACGTAGTCCCGCCGACACCGTCCGCAACCGTCCATGCGCCGGTTCGAGGGCACATACGGCCGAACGGAAAAATGATGGTTCACGCGGGATTGTGGGAAGGGCCGGGATCGCGAGCGAAGCGCGGCAATCCAGAGCAGGTCGAAGGCGGGCCGTGAGGTGAGCGCGGCTTCCCCGGATCACTGCGCTTCGCTCGCAATGACATCGGTGGGGCCTCGAACAGAAAAGGGGACGCACCCCATAGGCGCTAAGATAAGGGTTTGACAGCGGGAATCGATTTTGATTCAAGCTGATATGACTTATCTAGCGAACGAGGATGAGGGCTGGTCGGAGCTGGCGGAGCGGTTTCCGACGGGTTTGGATTTGGCGGCGTCGGCACGGGCCTGCGGTGCGTTCATGCGCGCGCGGGGTGTCGGCAGCGCCGGGGATTTGTTGCGGCTGGCGTTGATCTACGGCACGACGCCACTGTCGTTGCGCGGGACGGCGACGTGGGCGGAGGCCAAGGGTCTGGCCCGGCTTTCGGATGTGGCGTTGCTGGGGCGGTTGCAAGGGGCCGATACATGGCTTGGCACCATCGTTGCGGCGTTGCTGTCGGCGGCGCTGCCGCCGCCCGGCGGGGTCCCCAAGGGCAAACGCCGGGTCCGTCTGGTCGACGCCACGATGATCCAGGCGCCGGGGCGGGCGCAACCCTCGTGGCGCCTCCATGCGGATTACGATTGGGCGCGGAGCCGGTTTGTCGATTTGGTGCTGACCGATCACCACGCCAGCGAAAGCTTGCAACGGTTCACCCCGGATCGCGGCGATCTGGTCGTTGCCGATCGCTATTACGCCAAAGCCAGGCAACTGCATCATGTGATCGATCGTGGTGCCGACTTCATCGTCCGGCGCGGGATCACCGGCTGCAAACTGGTTCATGCCGATGGCGGCAAATTCGACCTCAAAAAGACGCTGGGCAGCGTCGGCGCCGGTGGGACGCTCGACCTGCCGGTATCGGTGCCGGCGCCGCCCGATGGCGGGGGCGCCCCGCTGCGCGCCCGCCTGATCATTCGTCATCTGGACGAGCACGCCGCGCAAGCGCAACGGCGTGCCCGGCGCAAGGCCGCCAGAGCCGGCCAGAAGGCGCAGGCGAAGCGGCTGGAAGCCGCACAATACTGCATGCTCCTCACCTCGCTGGAGGCCGATGAGGCCAGCGCCGATGACGTGCTCGCTCTCTACCGCTTGCGCTGGCAGATCGAGATTGCGTTCAAGCGCCTGAAAAGCCTCGTCGGTCTCGCCGATCTCCAAGCCAAGGAACCGAGGCTCGTGCGATCATGCCTCTATGCCAAGCTTATCCTCGGCTTGCTCAGCGAAGACATTCTCCAGGATCTCCTGGAGTCTTTCCCCTCGGCACCAACCGACCGCGCCGCCGTCGATTTGGCGGCTCCAGCGCATCATCCTCAAAACCCTGCTTAACCATATCACCGGTGAGTTGATCCTCACCCTCGCCATCAGCCGCCTCGGCCAAACGCCGCGAAACGTCTGCGAGCCGCCGCGAAAACGAAAACGCCAGTTCTGCCCAACCCCAATCGCCTTATCTTAGCGCCTATGGG
>JAWWCG010000828.1:0-1881 GCA_033720555.1 Kiloniellales bacterium
CGGGCGAGCCGCGTCCGGGTCCGGGCGTCCATGTAGGCCGGGATCGGCGCGCCCTGGCTGTAGGCGAGCGCGCGCAGGTCGTCGATGCCGTGGCAGTGGTCGCCGTGGGCGTGGGTGAAGAGCACGGCGTCGAGCCGGGTGATGGCATGGTCGAGGAGCTGCAGGCGCAGATCCGGCGAGGCGTCGACCAGCAGCGAGGTCGCGGCCGCCCTCCCCTCGCCGGCTTCCCCGCGATGGGCTTCCCCGCGATGGGCTTCTCCGTGATCGGCCTCCACGTGAATCGAGACCCGCCGGCGCCGGTTCTTCGGGTTGGCCGGATCGCAGGCGCCCCAGAAGCCGCCGGGCTCGCGCGAGGCGAGCGGCACGCCGCCGGAGCCGCCGCAGCCGAGCATGGTGATCCGCATGGTCTCCCGCCGCGCGCGCGCCATCAGGACCCTTGGGCGGGCGCGGCCTTGGCGAACAGACGGAAGAAGTTCTCGCTGGTGACCCGGGCGAGCTCCTCGGCTCCGAGGCCGCGCAGCTCGGCGAGATAGCGCGCGGTGTGCGCCACGAAGGCGGGCTCGTTGGTCTTGCCGCGCTTCGGCACCGGCGCGAGATAGGGCGCGTCGGTCTCGATCAGCAGCCGGTCGAGGGGAATGTCGCGGGCGATCGCGCGCAGCGCCTCCGCCGTCTTGAAGGTGACGATGCCGGAGATCGAGATATAGAGGCCGAGCCCGAGGGCCGCCTCGGCGAGCGCGCGCCCGGCGGTGAAGCAGTGGATGACGCCGGGGTAGGCCCCCTCGCCCGCCGCCTGTTCCAGGATCTCGACGGTGTCGGCGTCGGCGTCGCGGCTGTGGACGATCAGCGGCAGGCCGGTCGCGCGCGCCGCCGCGACGTGGGCGCGGAAGCTCTCGCGCTGCGCCGCGCGCGGGCTGTTGTCGTAGTAGTAGTCGAGGCCGGTCTCGCCGATGCCGATCACCTTGTCGTCGGCGGCGAGCGCGATCAGGCGGTCGGAATCCCGCTGGCCCTCGGCCTCGGCGTCGTGCGGGTGGACGCCGACCGAGCAGTAGACGTCGGGATAGCGCCCGGCGATCGCGCGCACCCGGTCGAACTCGCTCAAGCGGGTGCAGATGGTGACCATGGTGCCGACGCCGGCGGCGCGGGCGCGGGCGACCACGTCGTCGAGCGCCTGGCCGTCCTCCAGGTAATCCAGGTGACAGTGGGAATCGACGAGAATCTGAACGCCTCCTTTGGGCCGAAGATCGCGCCCCGCTTTATCCCCGACGGCGGCCGCGCGGGCAAGGCGTAGCGTGCCGCCGCGTGCGCCGTCGCCGCCGCGGCCATGGACTGGAGCGCCCGGACCCGACGGTCTAAGCTGCGGCCTTAAGAATCGGCGGGCGCCGGAACACGAGGGAGGCCGACGGGTGCTGCTCGAGCGCGAGGACTGCTTCCTGCTGGTCGTCGACGTGCAAGAACGCCTCGCCCCCGCGGTGCTGGACGGCGAGCGGGTGATCTTCAACGCCGGCCGGCTCGTGACGGCGGCCCAGCGCCTCGAGGTCCCGGTCTTCATGACCGAGCACTGCGCCGACAAGATCGGCCAGGTGGTCCCGGCGCTGCGGCGCCTGGCGCCGGACGACGCCGTCCTGGCCAAGGTCCAGTTCGCCGTCGCGCGGGAACCCGCCTGCGCGGCGCGGCTCGCCGAAGCGCGGCGCCCGGTCTGCGTCGTCGCCGGCATGGAGACCCACGTCTGCGTGCTGCAGTCGGCGCTCAGCCTCAAGCAGGCCGGCTATCGCCCCCACGTCGTGGCGGACGCGGTCGCCTCGCGCCACGCCGCCGACAAGGAGGCGGCCCTGGCGCGCCTGCGCGACGCCGGGATCGGGCTGGTGACCACCGAGATGGTGA
>JAWWCG010000829.1:0-1877 GCA_033720555.1 Kiloniellales bacterium
CGAACGCATCACGCGCACCGTGCTCTACCGCTTCACGGCGTCAGGCGGGCGCCTGCGCGCCAACGGCGGAAACCGTGCTCATCGCGCGTGTCGCGCGCGGGCGGACGCCGCGGAGGGCCAGCGACCCGGGCGCGCCGGCCCCGGCGCGCCCGCCAACTGAGCCGCAGGAAGACGAGCGCGACGCAGAGCGCGACGAAGAAGAGGGCGATCTCGGCCGTCACCGCCGGGCCAAGCGGACGCCCGGCGACATCCAACACGAAGCGGCCGAACACGGCCAAGCCGCCGGTCAGCAGCGACAGCTCGGCAAGCGAGATCGCCAGTATGGGCAGTTCGTGTTCCGTCCAGCGGCAGCGGGTTTCGCGGCGGAACTGGCGATAGGTCCAAGCGGACCCGATCGCGGCGGTCGCCAGGCACAGCGTCCCAACGACGGCGGACATGGTTGTAGAACTCCTGGGTAAGGCGCAGAGGCCATGGCGCGTCTTCGAACGGGCCAACCGCCCGGCCGGATCGCCATGCCTGCGCAGATGGGCTGCAAATGGTAGGCGCTCCGCCCGAAGTCAAGGGCTCGCTGCGTCGGCCGCGCGGCGCAGAGAATATTTCGCCTATTTCGCCCGCCGGATCTCCTGCGGTCGGTTCGGCCCCCCCATATATCTGTGCGGTCTTGTTCAGGCCTTCGGCTTCGTTGGTTGGAGCGGCCGTCGCCTTCCGGACGACCTATGGCTTTCAAGCCCGTCTCATGGGTCAAACGACATGCGTGCCCTCCGTCTCGTTCCGGACCACACCCGCTTTCCCTTCATGCGCTGGCGAAAGGTGGCGTTCGGCGCCACTCTTCTGCTGACTTTGGCCTCGCTGGCCGCGCTTTCCCTCGTGGGACTCGACCTCGGGCTGGACTTCGTCGGCGGCCTCCTGGTCGAGGCGCGATCGGACTCGCCGGTCGATCTCGCCGCGCTGCGCGCCGATCTGGGGGACTTGCACCTGGGCGACACCGCCCTGCAGACCTTCGGCGATGAGCACGACGTGCTGATCCGAGTGCAGGAGCAGCCCGGCGGCGCGGCCGCCCAGGCGCAGGCGATCGGGGCGATCAAATCGGTTCTGGCGCCCGGTTACGAAATCCGCCGAACCGAGTTCATCGGGCCGCAGGTGAGCCACGAGCTCCTGCGCAACGGGCTGCTCGCCGCCCTCCTGTCGATCCTTCTGATCGGGGTCTATGTCTGGTTCCGCTTCGAGTGGCAGTTCGGCCTTTCCGCCGTGATCACGACCTTTCACGACGTGCTTGCAACCTTCGGGCTGTTTTCCTTGTTCCATCTCGAATTCAACCTGACGGTGGTGGCGGCCATGCTGACCATCGCCGGCTATTCGATCAACGACACCGTGGTCGTGTTCGATCGAATTCGGGAGAACTTGCGAAAGTACAAGTCAATGGGCCTGCCGGAGCTCATCGACCTCAGCCTGAACCAGACCTTGTCGCGGACCCTGATGACCAGTGTCACGACGCTGATCGCGGTCGGCGCCCTGCTGGTCTTCGGCGGCCCGGTGCTCCGAAACTTCTCGATCGCTTTGGCGTGGGGCGTGCTGGTCGGCACCTATTCCAGCATTTTCGTCGCCTCGGCCTTGCTGTTGCATCTGCCGTCGGTGCGGCCGGCGGAGGGGGCCGCGCCGTCCAGCCAGCCCTCGCCGGCCGCGCCGCCGGATCCCCTGGGCTAGGGTTCGGATCGCCGCCCGGCCATGGTTTACGCGCAAGTGCTCGCCGGGCTCCTCCTGCTACTGGTCGGCGGCGATATCTTCGTCCGCGGCGCCGTCGGCATCGCCCGGCGCCTTGCCATCTCCCCCTTGCTGATCGGACTCACGCTGGTCGGCTTCGGGACTTCGCTGCCGGA
>JAWWCG010000830.1:0-1875 GCA_033720555.1 Kiloniellales bacterium
CCGGCGGACCTCCCCGGCGGAACTCCCCGGCGGAACTCCCCGGCGGGGCGGGCGTTTCTCTTGAGGGAGGCGGCGAGTTAGCGGCGGTTTTCGATTTTATCTCGGGAGAGCGAGCGTGGCACAAGACATGGGCTCCGAAACGGTCAAGGAAGCCGTCGGCGTTTTCCTCGACACCGACTCGCTGTGCAAGGCCATCGAAGAGCTGCGCGACGCGGGCTTCGCCCGGAGCGAGCTCGGCGTCCTCGCCCGCGAGCCGATCCTCAAGGAGAGGTTGGGGAGCCTCTTCACCAGAGTGGACGACCCCGAAGGCGACCCGAACACGCCGCCGGTGGACTGGATTCGCCACGAATCCATGGGCGACGCGGTGCACGGCCTGGTGGGCGGCGTCGCCTTTGCCGGCGCGGCGACCGCGGCGGGCACCGCGATCGCAACGGTCGGCCTTTTTGGCGGCGCCATCCTGACCGCCGGCGTCGCCGCCGCCGCGGTCGGCAGCCTCGGGGCGGTCCTGGCCGCCATCATCGCTAAGAGCGATGCGGAATATCTGCAGGAGCAGATCGATCGCGGCCATCTGCTGCTGTTCGTGCGCGTGCGCGACGCCGCCCGCGAGCGACGGGCGAGCGAGATCCTCGCCAAGCACGCCCTGTTCGAGCCCAAGGTCCACAGCGTCGAGACAGCGAAATCGCCGGCCGGCTAACCCCCCGGCCGCCGGCCGGGGCGGCCCCGGCAGTCGCGGCGACCGCAGCGGGCGCGGACTTGCCACTTGCTGCGATTCGATCGGGTCCCTTAGGCTGGCAGGCGATCCGCAGGTCGCCCGAGGCGCGAACGCGCGGCCTTGCCGCGCACACGCGGCGAGCGGGGCCGCGGCAAAGCGGGAGGCCTCGCCGATGGCTCTGCGGGACCGGTTGAAACGACTTTATTACGGCGACGACCAAGTGGCCCGCTACTTCCGGTGGAGCCTGCTGGTCTTCGACCTCATCACGGTCCTGTTCTTCGTCGTGTCTTCGGCGGTCGAGCCCGCCCTCTGGCTCTACGTCACCGACTACGCGATCGCGCTCGTTCTCATGCTCGACTTCGCGGCGAGATCCATGATCGCCAATCGGCCCTGGCATTTCGTGGCGCGCTTCACGTCGATCGTCGATCTGGTCGTGATCGTCTCGCTGCTGGCCCCGGCGTTCGTAGACAACCTCGCTTTCTTGCGCATCGTGCGCATGCTGAGGCTGATGCGCTCCTATCACGTGGTGCGCGAGCTGCGCGAGATCTGGCCCTGGTTCAAGCGCAACGACGAGATCATCGAATCGGCGATCAACCTCGTCGTTTTCGTCTTCCTCGTCACCGCGGTCGTCTTCGTGCTGGAAGGCGACCGCAACCCCAACATCAATCACTACCTCGACGCCCTCTACTTCACGGTGACCACCCTGACCACGACCGGCTTCGGCGACATCACCATGACCGACACCACCGGCCGGGTGCTCGCGGTGCTGATCATGGTGGTCGGCGTCGGGCTGTTCCTTCGGCTCATCCAGACGATCTTCCGCCCGAACAAGGTCGCCTTCCCATGCCCCGACTGCGGTCTGCAGCGGCACGACCCGGACGCGGTGCATTGCAAGCATTGCGGTCGCGTCCTCAAGATCGCCACGGAAGGCGATTGGTGAGCGGGCGATTGGTGAGCGGGCGATTGGCGAGCGGCGGTTAGCGAGCCTCGCAGCCGGCGCCGGTCCCTCAGGTCTCGTTCTTGTCGTCCTCGGGGTCGTCCTCGGACGACGATGAGCGCTTCAACTCCATGCGCAAGGCATGGAGGCTCTCGAGGGTCCTGCCGATCTCTTTGGCGTGGACTCGGATCGCGTCGTGAAGCGCGCCCGAGCGCTCCCGCTCCGC
>JAWWCG010000831.1:0-1870 GCA_033720555.1 Kiloniellales bacterium
ATGAGATCGAGATCGACGTTGATGGCGTTCAAGCCGTCGACCACGTCCTTCAGCTTCGGATCCTGGCCGATGCCGAAGAACTCCAGGGCGTCCTCGTAGGACGTGTAGTAGACCCCGCCCAGATCGGCCTTCATCTGATCCGGCGTCACGTCGTAGTTGGGTGCCGCCACCTCGAGGAACTTCTCCGGGTCCTTGTTGTAGAGATCGACGGCGCGATAGATGCCGCGCATGAACTTGGCGTACTTCTCGCGGTTCGCCTCGTAGTCGGCCTTGTTGACGATCACCACGTCGGTGATCAGGCCGTTGAAGTCGGCCGAGGACAGCAGAACCTTCGAGCCCTCGCGCGAGGTGTTGGCGACGATCTCGCTCAGCATCGGCTCCCAGGTGGCCACCGCCGCGACCTCCGGATCCTCGAACACCGCCGAGGCGTCGTCCGTCGCGATCAGCCGCACCTCCAGGTCCTCGTTGAAGTCGTAGCCCGCCTGCTTCAGCGCGTGCGCGGTCATGATGGTGCCGGGATGGTTGATCTCTCCGGCGAAGACCTTGCCGACCAGGTCGCTCACCTCGTTGATCTCCGGCGCGGCGACGACGCCGTCGGCGCCGACGGAAACGTCGATCACGCCGATCACCACCAGGTTGGAGTCCGCCGTCAGGGGACGCGACATGTGCTCGCCGATGGTGCGCATGGTGCAGTCGATGTCGCCGATCTCGAGGCCCGGCATGACGTTGGCCCGGTCGTTGTCGAACACGGTGGTGACCTCGAGGCCCTCCTCCTCGAAATAGCCCATGTCCCGCGCCACCGGCGTCGGCGCGAAGCCGAACCAGTAGGGATAGGCGCAGCGGATCACGTCCTCCTGGGCGCGCGCGGCGGGCGCGTGCACGACGAGCGACACGGCCGCCAGCGCGACGCCGGCGGCGAAGACCGAAAACAGCTTTGCTTGGAATTTCATGAGTCCTCCTCCCCAGTGGTCCGATTTATCGTTAACGCCAGCATGGCGACCGCCATCGTCGACTGAAGATCGGCCGCCGCCCGAAGGCGGCATCTTGAAGCCGATCCTCAAGAGCGCGCTCGACACTGAAAAGCAGAAGAGCACCGTCGTCGGACACGGCGGTCTGGATCGGAACCGACCGGCAGCATCGCGCAATTCGATGAGAAATGCTAGAGGCCTGACGGCGCGTGCGGGCGCCGGTCCACGCCTTCGCCCGATCGCACGGGCGCTCAGCCGCGCTCAGCCGCGCTCAGCCGCGCGCGGCCTTGCGCCGGGCCACCGCCTCGGCCAGCGGGCAGAGGATCTCGTACATCATGGTTGCGCCGACCAGCGCCGTGTTGCCGCTGGGGTCGAACGGCGGCGCCACCTCGACCACGTCGCCGCCGACCAGGTCGAGTCCGCGCAGGCCGCGCAGGAGCGTCTGCGCCTCCAGGGTGGTGAGGCCGCCCACCTCCGGCGTGCCGGTGCCCGGCGCGTAGACCGGATCGAGGCCGTCGACGTCGAAGGAGACGTAGGTCGGCCCCTCGCCGACCACCCGCCGCGCCTCGGCGATCACCCTCTCGACGCCGAGGGCGGTGAACTCCTCCATGAAGATCACCCGCATGCCGTTCTCCAGCGAGAAGGTCCAGCCCTCATCGGAGTTCTGTGCGCCGCGGATGCCGATCTGCACCGTGCGCCGGGGATCGAGCAGCCCCTCCTCCACCGCCCGCCGGAACGGCGCGCCGTGGGTGAACTTGGAGCCCAGGAATTCGTCCCAGGTATCGGTGTGGGCGTCGACGTGGACCATGCCGACCGGCCGCTCGGCGGCGATCGCCTGGAAGATCGGCAAGGTGATCGAATGATCGCCGCCGGCGCTCAAGGGCGCGACGCCGGCCGCGTGC
>JAWWCG010000832.1:0-1869 GCA_033720555.1 Kiloniellales bacterium
CGGAAGAAGATCACCAGGCGATCGAGCAGCGCCTGATAGACTGCGTCGAGGGTCTCGCCGTCGAGCGGACGGGAGAGGTCGAGTCCGGCGATCTCCGCGCCGATGGCGGGGGTCAGGGGATCGATCGAAAAGGGCGCGGCCGTCATGAGCGAGAACCTCCGGACAAACGATGTGGTCCGACGAAATCTAGCAACGCGCCAAGCCCGGAGTCTTGGCGATTCGTCCCGCGCCGTCAGCGCGGTTCAATCCAGTCGGATAGTGCTCTAGACTGCCGCTCGGGATCGAACCGGCCGGGAGAGGCCACCATGGGCGAGCTTGTCGGGATCGCGCGCAAGGCGAGGAGCCGCGCGCCGATGGAAGAGGTCGCGCGCGTCCGCGTGACCGAGGAGGCCGGCATCGACGGCGACTACCGCGGCCGGCGGCCGCGGAACCGTCAGGTGACCGTGCTGTCGGCTGACGATTGGGAGCGGGCCTGCGCCGACCTGGGGGCCGGGCTTGCCTGGACCACCCGGCGCGCCAACCTGCTGGTGCGCGGCGTCGCGCTGCCCCGGCGGGCGGGCGCGCGGCTCAGCGTCGGCGCGCTTCGGCTCGAGGTCGCCATGGAGACCGCCCCCTGCGAGCGCATGGACGAGCAGCATCAGGGTCTCACCGCGGCCTTGACGCCCGACTGGCGCGGCGGCGTGTGCTGCCGGGTGCTGAACGACGCCGAGATTGGGCTCGGCGATCCGGTGACGGTCGAGGCCTAGGCGCCAATGGCCGCGGCAGCGCCCGCCCCGCGAACCCACGCCCAACTGGCGGGCGAAGGGCCGCCGATCACGCTGATCCACGGCATCGGCGCCTCGACCGACTCCTGGGCGGGCGTGGTGCCGCTGCTCGAGGACCGCTTCGCCTGCCTCAGCTACGACCTGCGCGGCCACGGCCTGAGCGAGGTCATGCCGGGACGCACCGAGCTCGCCGACTACGTCGACGACCTGGCGACGCTGCTCGACGAGCGCGGCATTGCGGACACCCACTTGGCCGGCCATTCCCTCGGCGGCGTGATCGCCCAGGCCTTCGCGCTGCGCCATCGCGAGCGGGTGCGCAGCGCCATCCTGGTGAGCACGGCGGGCTGCCGCACCGCCGAGGAGCGCGCGGCGATCCTCGCCCTGGCGGGCACCGTCGAGCGCGAGGGCGCCGCCGACATCATGGAGCGGGCGATGGCGCGTTGGTTCACGCCGGCCTTCCAGGCGGCCCACCCGGAGGTCATCGAGCGGCGCAAGGCGCGGGTGCTGGCGACCGACCCGGCGGCCTTCGCCGACGCCTTCCGGGTCTACGCCGAAAGCGATCTGTGCCAGGAGCTCGACCGCATGGCCGTGCCGACGATGATCCTGACCGGCGAGCACGACGTCGGCTCCAACCCGCGCATCGCCCGCGCCATGGCCGCGCGCATCCCCGGCGCCGAGGTCGAGATCCTGCCCGACCTGCGCCACGCGGTGCTGCTCGAGGCGCCGGCCCTGGTGGCCGAGCGCATCGCCGTTTTCGTGGCGCGGCTCGAGGCCGAGCGGTGAGGCGGGGCCGCCGGCTCCCTCACTGCGGGGCGCTGCGGCGCGGATCGAAGGCGGACGATTGCGGGGGCGGCCCACCGGTCGCAGGCGCCGCCGCCGCCGCTGGATAGGCGGGAAGGCCGCCGCCACCATCGTCGCCGCCATCGTCGCCGGCGGCGTCCTCTGCGCAGACGATCTTCCAGTACTCGCCGGGATGCGGCTGAATCGCCAAGCGGGCCAGCGTCATCATGCTGCCCATGAGGCAGGCCATTTGGTTGTCGGCGTCGGGCATCCGGACCACATCGATGGCCGTCGCCGGCGTGCAGTCGCCGCGCAGGAGCGTGGC
>JAWWCG010000833.1:0-1862 GCA_033720555.1 Kiloniellales bacterium
GCCAGGTGCCGGGCGAGGTGGCGCTCACCGGCCTGGTGCGCCTGCCGGGCTGGGCGGGGCTGTCCTGGCTCAGGCCGGACAACCAGGCCGACGAGAACATTTGGTTCTGGGTCGATCCCTCCGCCATGGCCGCGGCGGCGGGCCTGGACGCGATGATTGGGGAAATCTATCTCGACGCCGGGCCGGCGGAGAATCCCGGCGGCTGGCCCAAGGGCGGGCAGACCCGGATCAACCTGCCCAACGATCACCTGCAGTATGCCGTGACCTGGTTCATTCTGGCGTTCAGCCTGGTGGTGATCTACGTCGTCTATCATCTGCGCCGCGAGCCCGACGAGGAGTCCTCGTGAGCGCCTACGACCAACTGGAAGACCGTTTCCGCAAGCGCGGCGCCCTCGAGGAAGCCGCCGGCGTGCTGCACTGGGACATGGCGACCATGATGCCCAAGGGCGGCGCCGAGGCCCGCGGCGAGCAGTTGGCGGCGCTCGAGGTGGCGTGCCACGAGCTGATCGTCGCGCCCGAGCTGCCGGACCTCCTGGCCGCGGCGGAGGAGGAGGCCGAGCGCGACGGGCTGGGGCCGTGGCAGCGGGCCAACCTGCGCGAGATGCGCCGGGTCTGGCGCCATGCCACCGCCCTCGACGCCGAGCTGGTGGCGGCGCTCGCCCGGGCGAGCCAGAGAAGCGAGATGGTGTGGCGCGATGCGCGCCCGGCGAACGACTTCAAGGCCACCCTGGCGCCGCTCGGCACGCTGCTCGGGCTGGTTCGCGAGGCGGCCGCGGCCAAGGCCGAGGCGCTCGGCCGCAGCCCCTACGAGGCGCTGCTGGACGAGTGGGAGCCGGACGCCTCGGTCGCCGGGATCGAGGCGATCTTCGAGTCCTATGCCGCCTTCCTGCCGGATTTCCTGGAGCGGGTGCTGAGCCATCAGGCCCGGCGCGGCCGGCGGCCCGAGTTCGCCGGGCCGTTTCCGCGCGCCGCCCAGGAGGCGCTCGGTCGCCGTCTCATGGCGGCGGTCGGCTTCGACTTCGACCACGGCCGGCTCGACGTCTCGCTGCACCCGTTCTGCGGCGGCGTGCCCGAGGACGTGCGCGTCACCACCCGCTACGACGAGGCGGACTTCACCAGCGCCCTGATGGCCGTGCTGCACGAGACCGGGCACGCCATGTACGAGCGCCACCTGCCCGCCGACTGGCGCCTGCAGCCGGTCGGCCGCGCCCGCGGCATGGCGTGGCACGAGAGCCAGTCGCTGCTGGTCGAGATGCAGGCCTGCCGCAGCCCGCAGTTCCTCGCCTTCGCCGCGCCGCTGATCGCCCAGGCGTTCGCCGATCGGGGCGGCGGCGCGGCCAACGATTGGCGGGCCGAGCGCCTGGTGCGCCACTATCACTGGGTGGAGCGCGGGCTGATCCGCGTCGACGCCGACGAGGTCACCTATCCGGCCCATGTCATCCTCAGGTTCCGGCTCGAGCGGGCCATGCTGGACGGCCGCTTGCCGCTTGCCGACCTGCCGGCGGCGTGGAACGAGGAGATGGCCCGCCTGCTCGGCGTGCAACCGAGCGACGACCGCGACGGCTGCCTGCAGGACATCCACTGGTACGACGGCGCCTGGGGCTACTTTCCGACCTATACGCTCGGCGCCATGACGGCGGCGCAGCTCTACCAGGCGGCGCTCGCCGCCCGGCCGGAGATCCCCGACGCCCTCGCCCGCGGCGAGTTCCAGCCGCTCATGGCCTGGCTGCGCGAGAACGTGCACGCCCAGGCCGCCCTGCTGAGCGGCGAGGCGCTGCTGGTCCGGGCGACCGGCCGGCCGCTCGACCCGGAGGTCTTCGAGCAACACCTCGCGGCGCGCTATCTGGCGGCGTGAGGCCCGC
>JAWWCG010000834.1:0-1854 GCA_033720555.1 Kiloniellales bacterium
TCCAGCTTGCGCTTGAGATTGTCCAGGTCGGCCTCGGGGCTGGCCGCCTCCGGGTGCACCTCGGGATAGCACGCGACGCTGATCTCGAAGTCGGCCACCCGCTTGAGGCCCGCCACCAGGTCGGCGGCATAGGCGTAGCCCTCCGGGTGCGGCCGGTAGCCGTCCGCGCCCTGGGGTGGGTCGCCGCGCAGCGCCACCAGGTGGCGCACGCCGGCCGCCCAATAGCGCCGCGCGACGGCGTCGATCTCGCGCCGCCGGGCGCCGACGCAGGTGAGGTGCGCCGCCGGCGTCAGGCCGCTCTCGGCGATCAGCCGCTCGACCGTCGCATGGGTGCGCTGGCGGGTGGTGCCGCCGGCGCCGTAGGTGACCGAGACGAAGGCGGGGCCGAGGGATTCCAGGCGCCGGATCGCGGACCAGAGCTTGCCCTCCATCTCCGCCGTCTTGGGCGGAAAGAACTCGAAGGACACCTCGGGGCGGGGGCCGGGCCAGGGCTCCGCCTGCAGGAGGTCGAACGTGCCGGGGTTTCGGATCGGTCTCATGCGGTCTTGATCGCCTGTCAGTTGAGGGTGGCGGGCAGCTCGGCCGACCAGACCACGACGGTCAGGGGATCGCCCGGCAGGGTGATCGGCGCGCGCGGCGCCAGGCCGGCGGCGCGGAACCAGTCCTGCACCTTGTCGTCGTCGAAGCCGAGCCAGCGGTGGGCGTGGGTGTCGCGCAGGGTCTCGAGCGCGTGGGCGGCGAAATCGGCCACCAGGAGGCGGCCGCCGGGCCTGAGCACCCGGGCCGCCTCGGCGATCGCGTCGGCCGGGGTCTCGCCGAAATGCAGCACCTGGTGGAAGGTCACCGCGTCGACCGAGCCGGGCGCCAGCGGAAGATGGTACATGTCGCCCTGGCGCAGCTCGCAGTTGCGCACGCCGGCCTTGTCGAGCTTGGCGCGGGCCACCGCCAGCATCTCCCGCGACAGGTCGAGGCCGATCGCTCGCTCGGCGCGCGGCGCGAGCAGCTCCAAGATGCGCCCGGTTCCGGTCCCGACGTCGAGCAGGTCGTGCATCCGCTCGGCCGGCAGCAGGTCGAGAAACGCCTGCTCCACCTTCTCCTCGGCGACGTAAAGCGCGCGGATCTCGTCCCACCGGGCCGCGTTGCGGCGGAAATAGGCCTCGGCCTTGGCGGCCCGCGCCTGGCGGATGGCGTCGAGCCGGGCTAGGTCGAGCGTGACTTGGGCGTCGTCGTCCGGCAGGGCGTCGGCCAGGATGCGCCCGAGCTCGGCCGCCGCGCCGCGCCCGGCCAGGCGGAAATAGACCCAATTGCCCTCGCGAATGCGGTCGAGCAGGCCGGCGTCGGTCAGCAGCTTCAAATGCCGGGAGATGCGCGGCTGGCTCTGGCCGAGGATCTGGGTGAGGTCGGAGACGGTCAGGTCGGCGTGGGCGCAGAGCGCGACCAGCCGCAGGCGAGTCGGTTCCGCCACTGCCTTGAGAGCCGTCAGCAAATCCTGCATGTGCGCCTTTCTTCGCCGATCCGATCGCGAGGTGAGATAATGATATAAAGATATCTTTATGTCTATAAGAAATCCTGAAGACTCCGGAGAGAGGGGGGAGGCCGATCCCATCCGGCTTGACCCTCGCCCTGCCGAGCTTGAACGCCGCGCCGCCGGTCCGATGGTGCGGGAGCAAGCCGTCGATTTGATTGGGGTGGTTTGGGTCGGGGCGCGGCTCGGCTCGGCTCGCCTCAAACGGCTTCCAGCGCGACCGGGCGGTCGCCGGGGGCGTCGGCGTCGGGCGCGATGTCGGGCAGGCCCTCGAGCGCGCGATAGAGCGGCGCGAAGTCGGGGCGGGTGGCCGCGAACAGCGCGTCGAA
>JAWWCG010000835.1:0-1852 GCA_033720555.1 Kiloniellales bacterium
CGTCTCGCGGCCGCTCGCCGGCCCTCCGATCGAACGCGCCCAGATCTTAAAGGCACCTATCTTGCAGGCGCCTGTCTTGAAGGCGCCTAGCTCTCGCCGGCCACCCAGCGTTCGAGGAACCGGGTGAACCAGGCCGCCATGGGCGCGTCGAAGCGCGCGGAATCGGCGATCTGGCGGTCCCGGCTGTGGGCGCCCGGCTTGGTCTGCCGCTCCTGGTCCAGGTCGAGCCAGCGCACCATCATCTCCGGCGTGCATTCCGGGTGAAACTGCAGGCCGTAGGCAGTGCCGGCGTAGCGGAAACCCTGGTGCGGATAGGTGGTGCCGGTGAACAGGAGCTCGGCGTCCGGCGGCAGATCGAAGCCCTCTTCGTGGGATTGGTAGACATGGAGCGGCCGGTCCAGCACAGCGCGCCCGGCGCCGGTCGGCCGGACCTCGACGAAGCCCTGCTCGTATAACCCCTCGGGATGGGGTGTCACGCGGGCGCCCAGGGCATGGGCGAGAAGCTGGCCGCCGAGGCAGATCCCCAGGAACGGTTTTCCGGTCGCGGCCCAGTCGCCGACCCAGTCGAGCTCGCGCCGGATATAGGCCTTGCTATCGTGGGCGTTGGCCGATTGCACGCCGCCGTAGACGATCGCCGCGTCGAAGCCGTCGGCCGCCGGCGGCAGGGAGTCGCCCTCGGCCGGGCAGCGCCAGTGCAGCTCGTGTCCGGCCCGGGCGAGCACGCTCGAGGCGCGATCGTCGCGCGGCCCGTCGTCGTGGACCACCAAGAGTATGCGCCGTCTCATACCGGTTCCTATACCCGCTTCGGCCGGCCAAGAGAAGGCCCCCGCCGGCCGGCGGGGCGGTCTCACTCGGCGGCGGTGCGGGCGGTTTCGGGGTCGCGCCAGGCCGCCAGCAGCTCCGCCTCGCGGGCCTTGGCGTCGGCCAGGTGGGCCGCCTTGACGTGGCCGTAGCCGCGGATCCGCTCGGGAATCGCCGCCAGCTCGACGGCCAGCGCGTGATTGTCGTGGCCGAGGCCGGCGATCAGCTCGTCGATCAGCGCCTGGTAGTCGTCGATCAAGTGCCGCTCGCGCCGTCGGTCCGCGGTGTGGCCGAAGGGGTCGAGTGGCGTGCCGCGCAAAACCTTGAACTTGGCGAGCCAGCGGAAGGCGGTGAAGACCCAGGGCCCGAAGGCGCGCTTCTTCGGCTGGCCGCTGTCGCGGTCCCGGCCCGGCAGCAGCGGCGGCGCCAGATGGACCTGGAGTTTGAAGTCGCCCTCGAACTGATCGTCGACGGCGTCCCGGAACGTTGGGTCGCTATAGAGCCGCGCCACCTCGTACTCGTCCTTGTAGGCGAGCAGCTTGAAGTAGTAGCGGGCGACCGCCGTGGCGAAGCCGCTCAGGCCCGGCGCCCGGGCGGCCTCGGCCTCGCGGGCGCGCTCCACCAGGCGGCGGTAGCGCCTGGCATAGCGCGCGCTCTGATAGTCCGTGAGGAACGCGACCCGCCGTTCGACCAGCTCCTCGAAGCTCCGGGAAAGGTGATGGCTGCGGGTCTCGTGGCGCGGCGCCGCCGCCGCCTCGACGGCCGCCGGATCGTGCGCCGCCGCGCGGCCCCAGCGAAACGCGCGCTTGTTGTTCTCGACCGCCACGGCGTTCAGCTCGATCGCCTGCATCAGGGCCGCCTCGCTGACCGGCACCAGGCCCTTCTGCCAGGCGTAGCCGAGCACGAAGAGGTTGGTGGCGATGGAATCGCCGATCAGCGCGGTCGCCAGGCGGGTGGCGTCGAGGAAGTCGGTGGCCTCGGGGCCGGCCGCCTCCTCGACCAGCTGGCGCAGCCGCCGCTCGGGGAACTGGTAGTCCGGGTTGCGGGTGAA
>JAWWCG010000836.1:0-1850 GCA_033720555.1 Kiloniellales bacterium
ACCTCGCTCATCATGGCGGCCTACGAGACCCTGGTGGAGGCCGGCTACGCCCCCGAGATGGCCTATTTCGAATGCCTCCACGAGGTGAAGCTGATCGTCGACCTGATCTACGAGGGCGGCCTCGCCAATATGCGCTATTCGGTCTCCAACACCGCCGAGTACGGCGACTACTCCCGCGGGCCGCGGGTGATCGACGACGGCGTGCGCGCCGAGATGAAAAAGATCCTGGGCGAGATCCAGACCGGCAAGTTCGCCGGCGAATGGGTCGGCGAATGCCAGGCCGGGCAGCCGAGCTTCAAGGCCATGCGCCGGCGCGGCGCCGAGCACTCGGTGGAGGAGGTGGGCGCGCGCCTGCGCGCCATGATGCCGTGGATCTCCGAAGGCAAGCTGGTCGACAAGGAAAAGAACTACGGGCGGCGCGGCCGGGCGCGCCGGGCGATGGACCGGTCGCGGTTCGCGCGGCTGCGCCTCGGCCATCTGCCGACGCCGCTGGAGCCGCTGAAGCGGCTGTCCGCCGAGCTGGGCGGGCCGCCGGTCTTCGTCAAGCGCGACGATGCGACCGGCCTCGCCTTCGGCGGCAACAAGACCCGCAAGCTCGAGTTCCTGCTGGGCGATGCCCTGCGGGCCGGCGCCGACACGGTGATCACCGCCGGCGGGCTGCAGTCCAACCACGTGCGCCAGAGCGCGGCGGCCGCGAACCGGCAGGGACTGGCCTGTCACCTGGTGCTGCAGCGCTACCTCGATTGGCCCGACGCGGCCTATGTCGAAAGCGGTAACCTGCTGCTCGACGGCCTGCTGGGCGCCCGGATCTATGTCGCGCCGCCGGAGCGCTCGCGCGACGACGAGATGGCCGGCCTGGCCGCGCGCCTCGCCGCCGAGGGGGCGCGCCCCTACGTCATCCCGGCCGGCGGCTCGAACGCCGTCGGCGGTCTCGGCTATGCGGCGGCGGCCGGCGAGATTCTCGATCAGGGCGAAGCCCTCGGCATCGAGATCGGCGCGGTGGTTTTCGCGACCGCCAGCGGCGGCACCCAGGGCGGCCTGATCGCCGGCTTCGCCCTGGCGGGGGCGGCGGTCGAGGTGGTCGGCATCAACGTCGACGTGAAGGATGGCGCGCTCGCCGACAAGGTGGCGCGGGTCGCCGCGGGCACCGCCGACCTGCTCGGTCTCGACGCCGCGTCGATCGCGGACAAGGTGGAGATCGTCGACGGTTACGGCGGCGAGGCCTACGGCGTGCCGAGCCCGGAAATGCAGGAAACCCTGCGTCTGCTGGCGCGCCGGGAGGGCCTGATCCTCGATCCGGTCTATACCGGCAAGGCCATGGCCGGCCTGATCGCCCTGGTGCGCGAGGGCCGCTTCGCGCCGGACAAGGCGGTGGTCTTCATCCACACCGGCGGCCTGCCCGGCCTGTTCGCCTATCCGTCTCTCTTTCCGCCGGACGTGCCGGCCGGCGCCTGAGCCTGCGGCCGGCTCAGTCGGTCGCGAGCGGGCAGGGCGCGCCGTCGCGGAACGCCCAGGTGCCGAGGTCGCAGTCGTCGGCGGCGACGTAGCCGTTGATGTAGACCCGCCGGTCGTGGTCGGCCCGGTTGACGCCCGAGCCGTGCACGGTGAAGAGGCCCCACATCGCGACGTCGCCGGGCGCGAGCGCGAGGTCCACCAGGTCGGCGGGGTCGAGCCCGCGCGTCGCGAGATCGCGCGCGCTGAGCGACTGGTCGAGCACCGGGCCTTCGCCGCCGAGCGCCAGGTCGCCCAGCCGGTGGCTGCCCGGATAGAGGCGGATCGCCCCGCTGTCGGCATCGTGGGGGTCGAGCGCGATGGCGGTCTGGACGAAGCAGCGCTCGGCGTTGCGATAG
>JAWWCG010000837.1:0-1849 GCA_033720555.1 Kiloniellales bacterium
GAGCGTCTTGGCGGCGCGCGGCGGCGTCATGACATCGCGCGCGCCGAGCAGGAGCAGCGTCGGCGAGCGGACCTTCCGCGCGGCGGCGAGTCCGTCCTTGTAGGCGTTGCAGGCGCCGAGGTCGGCGTGGAGCACGCCGGGGCGGGCGCGCTCCAAGAGGCGCAGGCCGGCGCCGGTCATCCACAGGCCGGGCGCCCGGTTGCCGCCCACCTGGCCGCCGCGGCTGAGCCCCCACAGGGTCACCATGTCCAGGGCGCCGTGGTCGTTCGCCTTGGCGGCGTCGAGCAAGGCGTCGCTCACCGCCATGGGCGCCGCCGTGCCGAGCAGGGCGAGCGCGCTGACCCGCTCGGGGCGGCGGGCGGCGGCCTCCAGCGCGATCAGCGAGCCCATGCTGTGGCCGGCCAGCGCCGCGCGCTCGACGCCGAGGGCGTCGAGCAGGCGGGCCAGCCAGTCGGCCAGGGCGCCGATCGAGTCGAGGGCCGGGCCGTCGGAACGGCCGTGTCCGGGCAGGTCGACGGCCAGGACGTTGCGGCCGTGGTGGGCGAAATAGCGCGTCTGCAGGGCCCAGACCGTGTGGTCCATGGCCGCGCCGTGGACGAAGGCGAGCGACGGCAGCGCGGGATCGAACGACCTGCCGCCGGTCGCCGCGAAGACCGCCTTGCCGTCGACCGCGATCTCCATGGCCGGGCTAGCGGGGCTTTTGCGCCGCCTTGAGGGCGCGGCCGAGATCCTCCAGCAGGTCGTCCGGGTCCTCGAGCCCGACCGACAGCCGCACCAGCCCCTCGCTGATGCCCGCCGCCTCGAGCGACGCGGCGTCCAACTGCTGGTGGGTGGTGCTCGCCGGGTGGATCACCAGCGACTTGGCGTCGCCCACGTTGGCGAGGTGCGAGAACAGGCCGAGCCCCTCGATGAAGCGGCGTCCGGCCTCGCGCCCGCCCTTCAGCTCGAAGCTGAGGATCGCGCCGCAGCCGCGCGGCAGCAGCTTCTTGGCCAAGGCGTGGTCCGGGTGGTCGGCCAGCTCCGGATAGATGACCCGCGCGACCGCCTCGTGGCCGTCGAGATAGGCGACCACCTTGCGGGTGTTCTCGACGTGGCGCGCCATGCGCACCGGCAGCGTCTCGACGCCCTGCAGGATGTGGAAGGCGTTGGTCGGGCCGAGGCAGGCGCCCAGGTCGCGCAGGCCCTCGGTGCGGGCGCGCATGATGAAGGCCTCGGGGCCGAACTCCTCGGCGAAGGTGATGCCGTGGTAGCCGGCGTAGGGCTCGCTCATGGTCGGGAAGCGGCCCGAGGCCTGCCAGTCGAACTTGCCGCCGTCGACGATCACGCCGCCGATCGCGACGCCGTGGCCGCCCATGAACTTGGTGATCGAGTGGTGCACCAGGTCGGCGCCGAACTCGAGCGGGCGGCAGAGATAGGGGGTGGCGAAGGTGTTGTCGATCATGAGCGGCAGCCCGGCCCCGTGGGCGACCTCGGCGACGGCCGGGATGTCCACCACCTCGAGCCCGGGATTGCCGAGCGTCTCGGCGAACAGGAGGCGGGTGTTGGGTCGTATCGCCTGGCGGAAGGCCTCGGGATCGCGGGGATCGACCAGCGTCGTCTCGATGCCGAAGCGGGGCAGGGTGTGGGCGAACAGGTTGTGGGTGCCGCCATAGATCGACTGAGAGGAGACGATGTGGCTGCCGGCGTCCATCAGGGTGACGATGGCGAGATGCAGGGCCGCCTGGCCGCTCGCCGTGCAGACCGCGCCGACGCCGCCCTCAAGGGCGGCAATCCGCTCCTCCAGCACCGCCGTGGTCGGGTTGGAGATGCGCGAGTAGATATGCCCGGCGCGCTCCAGGTTGAACAGCGA